>CABTZA010000005.1 GCA_902489225.1 uncultured Collinsella sp. | reverse complement strand
GTAAAGTAGCCGATAAGCTTGGTCGCGACCTCGGAATCCGAATTGGAGAGGAACGGCACGCCCAGCTCGATCAGCTGGCGGCGCAGCTCGTCGGTGTTGACCAGAGTACCGTTGTGCGCGAGCGCGATAATGACGCTGTTGATGGTGGAGAGGTGCGGCTGCGAGGCTTCCCAGCTCTTGGCGCCGGCGGTGCCATAGCGCACGTGGCCCACGGCCAGCTGGCCGGAGAGTGTCGACAGGTCGGCGTTGGAGAACACGCGGTCGAGCAGGCCCAGATCCTTGCGGACCATAACCGTGCCGCCATCCCCCACGGCGATTCCCGCCGATTCCTGGCCGCGATGCTGCAGCGCGCGCAGACCAAAGTACGTCAGTCGAGCCACATCGCGATCGGGTGCCCACACACCAAAAATGCCGCATTCCTCATGCAGCTGGTCGGAGTCCGGATCATACGTCGACATGGTCTTCACCTGTCCCGCGGCACGCTCGGCCGCGCGGATGGTTTCTTGAGACATGGCATCCCCTCAGAGCCTCGTTATTTGGCGTTACCTGCCCTATTATACGCACGGCAAGACAAGCACTCCCGCGCATGAACAGCGCTTTTTAAAAGCCCACCGAGCTTATAATCCGTTTTGCAGCCAAACATTTTATTGGGCAACCGCCTCGGGGCCGACGTTCCCGCATACTTCCGTTGCGACGCGTCTCGCCCGCCGTTGGGGCTTGCATTGTTGCAATTGGGACGTTCGTCCTGTCTTTTGGCAGGTCGGCGGCGTATCCTTGTAACCTAGGACAAAGCGAGAAAGGTTCTGTATGGATCGAAACGAACTCGACCCCAGCGTCCCCAGCGCCACGGAGGTCAAGAAGATTCCCCTCATCATTAAGGTGTACGCCGTCCTGTGCATCCTGTCCGGCGTGGGCACACTCCCGTCGGTCGCCGCCTTTATGTGGCAGGTCATCACCGCGCTCATTAACGGCAACGCCGCCGCCAAGCTCGGCGACAACACGCTCGTCGCGGTTGGACTCATCGTCGCCGGCATCATGCTCTCTGCGGCAAGTGCCGTCATCCTGATCATCTTTGGCCTGGACCTTATCAGAAACCAGCGCCGCAACGCCGCCCGCCTGTCCTATATCCTTATTGCATTCACCGTCGTCGAGCTTTTGGTCGACGTGATGCTCCAAGGTATCGGGCTCTTCTTGCTTCGTCCCGCTATTCAGCTCGGTATCCTCATCGCGCTTTCAGCCACCGTCGATCCTACGCTTCGCCAGGAGCGCGAACTGCAGCGCCGCCTGCAGGAGATGCTCGACCGCGACGCCGCCGCCGAGGGCATGCTCGGCCGCGACGAAACCGGCGAGGGCTACATCAAGCTCAACTACTTCAACCTGTTCTGGGTATTCTTCGTCTGCAGCGTGTTAGGTCTCATTCTCGAGGAAGTCTGGCATATGGTCGTCGTCGATCCCGGCGTCTATCAGGACCGTGCCGGTATGCTATTTGGCCCCTTTAGCCCCATCTACGGATTTGGCGCGGTGCTCATGACCATGGCGCTCAACCGCTTCTATAAAAAGAATCCTCTGATCATTTTCCTGGTAAGTGCCCTGATCGGCGGCGCTTTCGAGGTGTTTGTAGGCTGGTTTATGCAGACCTCATTTGGCGTGGTGTCGTGGAGCTATTCACACATTAGGCTATTCGGCATGCCCGATCCCATCGCGGTATTGACCGGGGGACGCACATGCACGCCGTTTGCCTGCATGTGGGGCCTGGGTGGCCTCATCTGGATCAAGCTGCTGCTGCCGAGGTTGCTCAAGCTCATCAACATGATTCCGTGGAAGAGTCGCTACTCGGCTACCGTCATCTTTACCGTCATTATGCTGGTCGACGGCGTCATGACGCTACAGTCGCTCGACTACTGGTACCAGCGCGTCAACGGCACGGAGCCGGATATTCCCGTCGCGCAGTTCTACGGCAAGTATTTCGATAACGATTACATGGAGAACCGCTTCCAGAGCATGACCATGAGCCCCAAGGATGCGACGCGCGTGTAGCGCCACGCAATGCCGAGATTTTTCAACGCACAGAAAAGCCCGCTGGCAGACTGATTGAACTGCCAGCGGGCTTTTTGTTGGCGAGTGCTGCTGCCGGCCTTACGCCTCGCGCTCGACCTCGCTCACACACTCATTTTTGATGGCACCGACGAGCGCCTGCAGCGCATCGACCACGTGCGGGCGAATGTCCCCGCCGATGAGCACGAGCATGATGTCGTCACCTACGGCAAGCTCGCCGCTTGCCAACCACACGCGCACATAGCCGATACCTGGCATCGCGCTCGTGGCCTCGATAGCAGCCTGCACCTTGCTGGCGTCGTATCCGAACACCATGCCGCCCACCTTGTGGCCCGGCGCCACGCCATCGGTCTCGACACCGCGCGCCTCAGCCTTGGGCGTCGCGCGCACCACACCGTTATGTGTCAGATACATACCGCACGCAGGTGCCGACGAATCGGCCTTGGCCTCGCGCAGCCAAGCATCAACCGAAGGCATCGTTTTGCCATTCTCGAGCATCATTTCTCCCTTACCGTCGTCGAGTAGCCAATTTGGAACGGGGCTTTTTAGCTACTCTCGAACAACTTATTCCTCGACCGGCGTGAGCACCATGACAGCACGCGTGTTGCTCAGCGATAACGAACGACAGGTCACAAGCGTCACGACCTTGGTTGCCGAAGCGGCACGATCGGTGGCATCGCTCGCCACGGCAGAGGCACCGTCGAGCATCTCGGACAGGTAGTTCTTGAGCCCGTCATCGCCCTCAAAATTGGGCGTGCGCGCCTTGGCATACGTGTCCTCGACAACTTTGGTCGCCAGTGGTCGCAGTTTATACGTAGCATCCCGTGTGATGTAATACACAAACTCGATGCTATCGAACGTCGCCTGATCGGTCGTATCCGAAATCACGTTGAACATCGACCCGTCATTCATGTGGTGGCCGTAGATCGTGGTCTGCTGGTCAACCATTCCCGGCGCGGTGTCATTGCTATCCAGGAAAATGGCCCCGGATGCATTGGCCGTACCGTCGAACAGCGTGTTGAGGTATTTGGAGTTGTTGTTGGTCTGCACCACGGGATAGTTGATGTTGGTTCCCGGCGCGTAAATCCAACCCACAACCTCGGGATTTGTCTGGGCAAGTGCATCGAAGTCGATAATCGGCACGCCGCTGGCGTCCTTATCGCTTACATATTGCTTCTCGATTTTCTGGTACGAATCGCTTGCCTGTTTATAGCTAATCTGAGCATTGATAAAGATGGCAGCGGCGGCAACAATCAGGCCGATGCCGATGATGATGAGCAGAATGGGAATAATGGAGCGGCGCTTTTTGCGCGGCGGCTCGGTGTAATCCGACGGCGCGGCATGCGATGAAGACCGGGGCGGCTTCTTAGCGTTGCTATAAGATGAAGGTCGATATGCGGCTGGCGCGTCCTGTCGACGATGCGTCGCCGGCGTCACGGGGCGCGGCGCGCGCGACTGCTGAGGAGAGGATGTCCGACCCTGCTGTGCCGCATGGGCAGCACCCGGCTTCGACGGATCGGGAATCTGAGAAGCCTTGAATCGTTTTCCCTGATAGTCGGACATGGCTCTCCTTATACTGCGGTGAAACGGCAGAACGCCTAGGCGTCGGCCATCTCCTGCTTCATCTTCTCGATAACCTTGCGGTACTCGGGGTCGCAAGCGCCTAGAATCTGCGTGGCGTAGATGGCGGCGTTCTTGGAGCCGTTGATGGCAACGCAGGCCACGGGCACGCCCGAAGGCATCTGCACCATCGACAGCAGCGAATCCATACCGCCCAGGTCACTCGTCTTCATAGGCACGCCGATGACCGGCAGCGGCGTAAAGGCAGCCACGACACCACCCAGGTGAGCGGCCTTGCCGGCGGCGGCGATAATCACTTTGATACCGCGATCGGCAGCGGTCGAAGCCCACTCGTGGACCTTCGCCGGCGTGCGATGTGCGCTCGCAATGACGAGCTCATAGGGCACACCAAGCGCCTCGAGCTCGGCGGTGCAACCTTCCATAACGCCCAGATCGGACTTGGAGCCCATGATGATCCCGACGACCGGCTTTTGATCTGCCATAAACAAAGACCTCCTGTTGAGAGCGGCGACGCGGCGGATCCGCGACCCTTAACTACTGAGAGTAGTATAGCTGCTCCCGTCCCTGCGGTCTGCGGGTGCCCCGCGGCGGTCTGGTGTTTTCATCTTCACTCCGGTTGCTTCGCAAAGTCGTTCAGGTGAAAACACCAGACCGCCGCAGGGCACCCTCGACCTACCGGGAATTGCCATGACGTACGTTGGCTGCAATAAAAACGTGGGATCCGCCGTTCGAACGAACGGCGGATCCCACACTCACTTTTTATTCAGCCCTAGTCATCGCGCAAAGCCCCTTCGACAGCACACGGTGCAACCGAGTCACCGCAGGCCGGGGCGGGAGGCGGACCTTTCTCTCGGAAAACTTCGCGAAGCCCAGTTTCCGAGAGAAAGTGTCCGGCTGCCGCCCCGGCCGGCCAGGTCAACTACACCGTGTACTGCGGCAGGTCCTGCAGGGCGATGACGTCCATGCCCATGTCGTTGGCACTGCCGTGACCCTGCTGGTCCTCGCGCACCGCCTCGATGGCACTCACGTACGTGTTGGCGGCAGACATCGCGGTCACGCAGGTCACGCCGCGACGCACCGCCTCGGTGCGCAGCAGGTAGCCGTCGCCACGCGAGCCCGGACCGTACGGCGTGTTGACGATCATCGCAATCTTGCCATCGGCGATGAGGTCGCCGATGTTGGGACGCTCGCCGTCGTGCGGGCCGCTGATCTTCTCCACGACCTCGCACGTCACGTTGCCTCCGCGCAGCACGCGCGCCGTACCCTCGGTGGAGCAGATATCAAAGCCCAGGTAGCGCAGGATGCGAGCGACCGAAAGGATATGACGTTTGTCGCGGTCGCACACGCTAATGAACACCTTGCCGCTACTGGGATCGGGCAGCTTGTAGTCGATCGCCAGCTGCGTCTTGGCATATGCCTCGGGATAGCTCTTGGCGATACCCATGACCTCGCCTGTCGACTTCATCTCGGGGCCCAGAATAACGTCGGCTCCCGGGAAACGGCCCCAGGGCATAACGGCTTCCTTCATGCAGAACCAGTCCAGCTGACGCTCGTCGTTCGGCAGGCCCAGGCTCGCGATGGAATCGCCCGCCATGATACGCGCCGCGCACTTGGCCAGCGGCACGCCGGTTGCCTTGGAGATGAACGGCACGGTGCGGCTCGCGCGCGGGTTGGCCTCGATCACGTAAACGGTCTCGCCCTTAATGGCGTACTGCACGTTGACCAGGCCGCGTACGCCCAGCGCCATCGCGATGCGGCGCGTGGTCTCGCGAAGCTTTGCCTGCAGGCTCTCGCTAAAGCTGAACGGTGGGATGCAAGTCGCAGAGTCGCCGGAGTGGATACCGGCCTCCTCGATATGCTCCAGAATGCCGCCGATGTAGACCTCTTCGCCATCGCACAGGGCGTCGACATCGGACTCGATCGCACCCTCCAGGAAGCGGTCCAGATACACCGGGTAGTCGGGGCTAATGCGCGCAGCCTCGGCCATGTAATCGCGCAGATGCTCGGCATCGTAAGCGATCATCATGCCGCGGCCGCCCAGCACGTAGCTCGGACGTACCAGCAGCGGGTAGCCAATGTGTGCGGCAACGGCCTCGGCCTCCTCAAACGAGGTGGCCTGACCCGCCGGCGGGTACATGATGCCCAGCTTGTCGAGCAGGGCGGCAAAGCGCTCGCGGTCCTCGGCAAAGTCGATGGCATCGGGCTTGGTGCCCATGATGTTGACGCCGCTCTCCTCAAGCATGCGCGCCAGCTTAAGCGGAGTCTGGCCGCCGAGCGTCACCACGACGCCGTCGGGGCGCTCAACATCGATAACGTCCATGACGTCCTCGTAGGTGAGCGGCTCAAAGTAAAGGCGGTCGGACGTGTCGTAGTCGGTCGAAACGGTCTCGGGATTGCAGTTGACCATGATGGTCTCAAAGCCGCGGGCCGCCAGCGCGTAGCTCGCGTGCACGCAGCAGTAATCGAACTCGATACCCTGGCCAATGCGGTTGGGGCCGGCGCCCAGGATCATCGCCTTGGGCTTGTCCGCCGACGTGGTCTCGTCGGGAGCTACGCGCTTCTTGGCATCCGGGCTCGTGCGGTAGATGTTCTCGTACGTCTTGTAGTGGTACTCCGTGGCGCTCGAGAACTCCGCAGCGCAGGTATCGACCGTCTTCATGCTGGGAACCACGCCCAGACCCTTGCGATAGGCGCGCACAAAGCGCTCGTCCGAGCCGGTCAGCGCGGCGATCTCGGCGTCGCTCGTGCCGTACTGCTTGAGCAGGCGCATCGCGTCGGCGTCAATATCCTCCACACGCAGGCCGCGGATGCTCTCCTGGACCTGCACCATGTCGTTGATACGGTTGAGGTACCACGGATCGATACCGCAGATGGCATGGATGCGAGCGATGTCCCAGCCACGGCGCAGGGCCTCGACCACAAAGAAGATGCGATGCTCGGTCGGGGTTGCCACGGCCTGAGCAAGCTCGTCGTCGCTCAGCTTGTCAGCACCCTCCTTGCCACCGGCGCAGATGCCCTGGTGACCGTCCTCCAGCGAGCGCATGGCCTTGCCAAAGGCCTCCTCAAAGGTGCGGCCGATCGCCATGATCTCGCCCACGGCCTTCATGCGCGTGGTGAGCGTGGGGTCGGTACCCTTGAACTTCTCGAAGGCAAAGCGCGGCACCTTGACGACGCAGTAGTCGATTGTGGGCTCAAAGCAGGCGGGCGTAGCCTTGGTGATGTCGTTGACGATCTCGTCGAGCGTGTAGCCCACAGCCAGGCGCGCGGCGGCCTTGGCGATGGGGAAACCCGTGGCCTTGGAGGCCAGTGCGGACGAGCGGCTCACGCGCGGGTTCATCTCGATGACGATCAGGCGGCCGGTGTTGGGGTTCACGGCAAACTGCACGTTGGAGCCACCGGTCTCGACGCCGATCTTCTCCAGAATGGCGAGCGAGGCCACGCGCATGCGCTGATACTCAAGGTCGGAGAGCGTCTGCGCCGGCGCCACGGTGATGGAGTCGCCGGTATGCACGCCCATGGGGTCGAGGTTCTCGATGGAGCACACGATGATGCCGTTGCCGGCGTGGTCACGCATGACCTCCATCTCGTACTCTTTCCATCCCTCGATGGACTCCTCGACCAGCACCTCGTGGGCGGGCGAGAGCTCGAGGCCCTGGCTCACGATGGAGACGAGCTCCTCGTGAGTGTGAGCGATGCCGCCGCCGGCGCCGCCGAGGGTAAAGCTCGGGCGCAGTACGCAGGGATAGCCCACGCGCTCAGCGATAGCCTCGGCGTCGGCCACGCTGTAGGCATAACCCGAGCGCGCGACCTCCAGGCCAATCTCGGCCATGGCCTCGTTAAAGAGCTTGCGGTCCTCGCCGCGCTCGATAGCGGCCAGGTCGCAGCCGATCATCTCGACGCCGTACTTGTCGAGCGTACCGTCCTTTGCCAGCTCGACGGCGGCGTTCAGACCGGTCTGGCCGCCCAGTGTGGGCAGCAGCGCGTCCGGGCGCTCTTTCTTGATTACGCGCTCGATAAACTCGGCGGTGATGGGCTCGACATAGGTGCGGTCGGCCAAGCCCGGGTCGGTCATGATGGTCGCCGGGTTGGAGTTGACCAGGATGACCTCAAAGCCATCCTCCTTGAGCACCTTGCAGGCCTGTGCGCCGGAGTAGTCGAACTCACATGCCTGGCCAATAACGATGGGGCCCGAACCAATAACGAGGATACGCTTGATGTCAGTACGTTTCGGCATGTTAGTTCTCCTCGGTCTCGGTCGGGGCGGTCTCGGCGAAATTCCAGCCAGCCAGGCGGTCCTTCGCGGTGTCGATGTCCAGATAGTTCTCCTCGCCGTCCATGAGTCGCGTAAAGGCGGTAAAGAGATAGTGGGCATCGGTGGGGCCAGGCGAGGCCTCGGGGTGATACTGGACCGAGAAGCACGGGGCGTCGAGCAGTTGGATGCCCTCGGCGGTGCCGTCGTTGAGGTTCACATGTGTTAGGCGAATGCGGCCAAAGCGCTCGTTCATCACGACCGGCGCGATGCCGCGGCGCACCCAGACGCGCAGATCTCCATCGGCCGCATGCTCGGTCTCGCCGCCGGAAAGCTCGGGGACAAGCTTGCCCAAGCTGGGGAACAGCAGGCCAAAGCCATGGTTTTGCGCGGTGATCTCCACGCGACGACTTACCAGGTTCATGACCGGCTGGTTGCCACCGCGGTGACCGAACTTAAGCTTTTCCATCTGGGCGCCGCAGGCCAGGCTGATCATCTGGTGACCAAGACAAATACCAAAGACCGGCACCTTGCCGATCAGCTGCTGCACCTGCTCGTAGGTCTCCACCACGGCGTCGGGGTCGCCGGGGCCGTTGGACAAAAAGACGCCATCGGGATTCATGTCGAGCACCTCACTCGCGGGCGTATCCCACGGCACGACGGTAAGGTCGCAGCCGGCGCGGACCAGACCCTCCAGAATGCCGCGCTTCACACCGCAGTCGTAGGCGACCACGTTGTGGCGGGAAGGAGCGGCAGCCGCAAGTGCAAAGTCATGCGTGGCAGGCAGGTCGGCGACCACAAACTCGTGAGGCGCGGGGCAGCTCACGGTCTTGACCAAATTCTCGCCCACCAGTGTGGGCGCTGCGGCCAGACGCTCGGCAAGCTCGTCGACGTCGAAGATCTCGGTCGAGATAATGCCCATCTTGGAACCATTGTCGCGCAGATGGCGCACCAGGGCGCGGGTGTCGACACCCTCGATAGCGACGATGCCGTGAGCTCGCAGGTACTCCGGCACGCTGACGGCCGAGCGCCAGTTAGAAGGCGTGGCGCACATATCGCGAACGATCATGCCGCGCATAGCCGGAGCGTTCGCAGGGCGCACGGTGTCGCCGGGGAAGGCCGACTGGACGTCGGTCTCGTCGATACCGTAGTTGCCGATCTGCGGATAGGTCATGGTTACGATTTGGCCGGCATAACTCGGGTCGGTCATGACCTCAAAGTAGCCCTCGAGCGAAGTGTTGAAGCAGACTTCGCCGGTCGCGGTGCCCTCGGCGCCGCATGCACGTCCATAAAAAATGGTCCCATCCTCAAGATACAGGATGCAGGGACCGCAGGTGCCCTTGCTGGTTTTGGCCAGCATACGCTGGCAAAGCTCGCTGGGCGCGAAGGTGCGGACGGCAGCGCCCGCGGTATGGTTGTTCGCCATAATTCTCCTTCCCGGTCTCACAGGACCGGCTTAAAGGTGTGTAGTTAGGCCTCGCGGTATTGTAACCGCAAGCATGCCTCATGGCGTTAATTTCATCGAAATGTTTACGAAATGATAATTATGACTTTCTATGCATAATGATTTTTTAATCCCCGTCCCAGAAAAATCATCCCGCGTGGGCTTGTGGCTCACGCGGGATGATGGCCTCTTACTTTTTCTTGTCTTGCTCCAGCAGTTCGGACGGCGTTCGGCCGGGCTTACCGCCGCGGAAAATCTCGCGGCCATGCAGACGATGCTCCAGGTCACGTTCGGCCTTTTCCTCGTCAATCTTGGTCTGGCTCACCACCGGGTCTTCAATCAACGACGACACCGAGTTCACCTGCTTCTGAATGCGCTCGGCGATGGTGTCATCCATACTCACGATGCGCATCTTCCAGTCGATATTCGTGGCGTTGGATGAGCTCTTGGTCCACACGAACGTCAGGATGGCGCTCTGGTGGCCGTGGGCGGGAAACATGCCAAAGAAGGAATCGTGCTGAATGTTGCTATCCTCGTCAATATAGGCGTGAACGTTATACACCACGCGGTCGATCTTATCGTTGAGCAGCGCGTTGGTCGCAAGCGCCGCGGCCTGGATCTGACCATTGGACAGCAGCTCGAGCTCGTTGGCAGACGATGTGTCCAACACCGTCACCTCGACCGTGCCCGTACGCTCATCGGCTTCATCGACGGTAAAGTCGAGTGGGAACTGCGTAAAGCCGTTGCCCCACTCAAGGCCGCCCTTCAGCGCCGTCGAAACGGTATCGACCGAAACGCTCTCGGACAGGTTGGCGGTGTTCAGGCGACGCATCACGCCGTAGCCAATCTGCATGCCCACGATCAGCACCAAAATACCAATGACCACGGCCATCGCGGTCTTCGTAATGGTATGACTCACCTGCGAACCCGAAGGATCGTCCTCGGACAGCGGGTCGATATGTTTTGCCTGGCTCGCGCGGTCCTCGCTGCGCAGCTGCGCTAGCGCAGCTTTGTCACCGCGCTTGGCCGCAGCCTCCTTCTCACGCATGCGCTCGGTTCGCTTTTTGGCAAGCGTGGGATCCAAGACACCGGATGCATCGATTTCGGAGAATAACTCCGTCACTTCTTCCGGAGTCAAAGGGTTCTTGTCAGCCATAAACTTCCTGTCATATCAATCAGTCGAGCTCGTGCGCACGCGCACCTTCGAACTGCATTCGATAGTAACGGGCATAGGTGCCGCCACGGGCGAGAAGCTGTTCATGCGTGCCACGTTCCACAACGCGACCATGCTCAACGGTCGCAATCTCGTCAGCATGCTTAATGGTCGAAAGACGGTGGGCGATGATGATCGTGGTACGGCCGCGTGCCAGCTCTTCGAGCGACTCCTGGACCGCCTCCTCGCTCTCGTTATCCAAAGCACTCGTCGCCTCGTCCAAGATCAAGATTTTGGGATTCTTGAGAAACACGCGCGCGATGGCAACACGCTGCTTCTGTCCGCCCGAAAGACGGCTGCCACGCTCGCCCACCACGGTGTCGTAGCCCTGTGGAAGCGACTCGATAAAGGCATCGATGTTGGCGCGACGGGCGGCCTCGGCGATCTCTTCCGCTGTAGCGCCCGGCTTGCCGTAGGCGATGTTCTCGCCAATCGTACCGTCAAACAGATAGACATCCTGCTGCACCAGGCCGATGGCACGGCGCAGGCTCTGCTGCGTCACATCACGCACGTCTTGGCCGTCGATGCTAATGGATCCGGCAGCCACGTCATAAAAGCGCGGCAGCAGCGAACAGGTCGTGGACTTGCCACCGCCCGAAGGGCCAACCAAAGCGATGGTCTGCCCGGGCTTGATGGACAGGTCCATATGGTCGATAACGGGACGCTCGTCGGCATCGCCCTCGCCCAGCTCAACATCCTCGTAGTTAAAGCACACGTCGTGATACTCCACGGCGCCGGCAGTCACCTGCAGATCCGTGGCGCCCGGCTTGTCCTGGATATCCGGCGCGGTCGAGAGCACCTCGTCCATACGCTTAAAGCCGGCGATAGCCTTCTGATACGTTTCGGCCGAATTGACGAGTGTCTCGAGCGGCGTGCAGAACAGCGAAATATAGAGTGCAAAGGTCGCCATATCGACCGCCTGCAGCTGTCCCTGGGCGACCAGCCAGCCGCCCAGCAGCACCACGATCACATAGAGCACACCCGAGAGCAGGCCATACGTCGCGGTATAGACGCCCATGGCGTGATACATGTTCTCCTTGGACGAAAGATAGCGATTGTTTGAGGCGCGGAACTTGAAGCGTTCGGTCTCCTCATTGGCAAAGCTCTTGACCACGCGCATGCCCGCCAGCGAATCCTGCAGCTGTGCATTGATGCCGCTGATCTTTTTGCGGTTGTCGCTAAAGACCTCGCGCATGCGCATGTTCTGCCAAAACATGATGACCGCAAACGCCGCCGTCACCACGGCCATGGCGAGCGCCAGCACCGGGGCGATGGTAAAGAGAATCACAAACGAGCCAATAATCTCGATGCCGCAGATGATGATCCACTCGGGCACGTGATGCGCCGCCTCGCAGATATCGAACAGGTCGTTGACCACGCGGCTCATCATGTCACCCGAGCTGTTGCGGTCGAAGTACGCAAAGCTAAAGCGCTCATACTGGTCGAACAGGTCCTCGCGCATCTTGGACTCCATGCGCGCGCCCATCACGTGACCCCAATAGCTCACAAAGTAGCGGCAGGCGCAGCGGACGGCATACATCAGCACCAAGCCCACCGCGATCATACCGAGCGCCTGCATAATGGCAGCCTGACCCTGAGTAAATAGCCCACCGGTCAAATTGCGCAGAATAATAGGAAACGCAAGGTCAATGGCAGCAAGCACCAGAGCACAAACAGTATCAGCAACAAAAAGCCCCATCTGGGGCTTGTAATACGAAAAAAACCTCTTCAGCATGTGATCCTCAAAGAAATATCAGCAACGTAAGGCCCTGGGACAAAGCAATCAGTAGTACTTGCCCCAGGGCTATCCCCGCTCGTTACAGTTCAGCACCACCCAAGCGGTGCGCGATGCTATCGCAGGCCAAGGCGCCTACGACGGTCTTGGCGTCTTCGATCTTGCCGTCGAGTACGGCGTCGATCAGCTCGTGCAGCGGCACCAGGTCCACGTTGACAAACTCGTCATCATCGGGGTTGGGCGCATCAAACTCGAGCTTGGTAGCCAAGTAGATGTGGATGATCTCATCGCAAAAACCGCAGGACGTGACAATCGACGTCAAAAAGCGAATGCGACCAGCCCTAAAGCCCGTCTCCTCATGCAGTTCGCGCTTGGCGCAATCGAGCGGGTCCTCGCCCGGGTCGAGCTTGCCGGCGGGAATCTCGACCGTCACGCGGTCGATGGCGGTGCGGTACTGACGCACCAGTACGATCTTGCCGCTCTCGGTCAGTGCCACAACGGCCGCCGCACCCGGATGGCGAACGATATCGCGGGCGCTGCGGTGACCGTTGGGCAGCTCAACCTCAAGACGGTGGACGTCGAGGATCTTGCCCTTCCAGGCGCACTCCTCCGAAAGAATCTTCTCGTGCAGCGCGGCATCGTGCGGGTCGTCATCGCCCAGCACCAGCGCCGGCTCGTCAGCGACCTCGCCGCCTGGCTCGCCCTCTGCGTGTCCGTACGCGCGGCCGTCTTCCTCGACAATCTGCGCGTCCACGAGTTCTTCGTTCTTATCGTCCATCCGTCTCATTCCTCTCGGATTTTAGGCATCCCAGGCGTCGCGGCCGCGCAGCGCACGCAGGCCGATGTCGTGGCGCAGGGTCTTGCCCTCAAAATCGATCTTCTCGCAAGCCTCGTAGGCAAGGTTGCGAGCGTTCTCAAACGTATCGCCCAGCGCGGTCACGGCAAGCACGCGGCCACCATTGGTCACGAGCTGGCCGTCCACCACGGCAGTGCCCGCGTGGTACACGGTCACGTTCTCCATGGCCTCGGCATCCTCAATACCGGTGATGACCTTACCCTTCTCGTAGCTGCCGGGATAGCCCGCGCTCGTCAGGACAACGGCCACGGCCCACTCGTCGCGCCAGTCGAGTTCAATCTGGTCGAGCTCGCAGTTGGCACAAGCCAGCATGACCTCGACCAGGTCGTTCTTAAGGCGCGGCAGCACGACCTGCGTCTCGGGGTCGCCAAAGCGGGCATTGAACTCCAGCACCTTGGGACCGGCGGGGGTAAGCATAAAGCCGCCGTACAGGCAGCCGCGGTAGTCGATGCCCTCGGCGGCGAGCTCTGCCACGGTCTGCTCCATGACCTTCACCATGGTGGCGTGCTCCTCGTCGGTCACGATAGGCACCGGGCTGTAGACGCCCATGCCGCCCGTGTTGGGGCCCTTGTCGCCCTCGAGCGCGCGCTTGTGGTCCTGCGAGGTAGCCATAGGACGAACGGTCTTGCCGTCGGTAAAGGCCAGCAGCGAGCACTCGGGGCCAACGAGCATCTCCTCGATAACCACCGTGTTGCCGGCATCCCCAAAGGTGCCGCCAAAGCACTCCCGCACAGCCTCTTCGGCCTGCGAAAGCTCGGTTGCCACAATAACGCCCTTGCCGGCGGCAAGGCCGTCAGCCTTCACGACCAGCGGAGCGCCCTGCTCGCGCACGTAGGCGAGAGCCGAGGCCTCATCGGTAAACGAGCCATAGGCGGCCGTCGGAATGTTCGCACGCTCCATGAGCTGCTTGGAGAACAGCTTGGAGCCCTCCATCTGGGCACCCTCGGCACCCGGGCCAAAGCACGGGATACCCGCCGCGCGAACGGCGTCGGCAACGCCTGCCACGAGCGGAGCCTCGGGGCCAATCACCACGAGTCCGCATCCATGGCTCTGGGCAAACGCCGCCACGGCCGCAGGATCGCAATCGTCGAGAACCACATTCTCGCCGCAGCTCGCGGTGCCGCCGTTACCCGGCGCGATGTAGAGCTTGCCGGCGCGCGGTGATGCTGCGAGCTTGGCTGCCAGAGCATGCTCGCGGCCGCCGCTGCCCAACAACAGGATGTCGATGGTTTGAGTGTCCGCCTTCAAGGGTGCCTCCTCTATGGATTACCGGCCCGCCAACCAAGCGGACCCATTACAAGCAAATATACCCCTCGGCCGCCCATCCGGGCTGCGAAGGGGTATATCGCAATAACCAAATAACGCCGATTACTTCCAGAATCGGTTGATGATCTGCTCGCGACCAGCACCAACGCCAATGAACGTCACGCGGGTGTGTGCCAGATCCTCGATAAATGCCACGTAGTCCTGAGCCTCCTGCGGCAGCTCGTCAAAGCTGCGGCAGCCGGTGATGTCGCACTTCCAGCCAGGGAGCTCCTCGTAGATGGGCTTGGCATGCTCAAAGCGCACCTGGTGCTCGGGCACGCTCGTGTAGCGCTCGCCATCGACGTCATAGGCAACGCACACCTTAATGGTGTCGAAGGCCGAAAGCACGTCGAGCTTGGTCACGGCGATGTCGGTGAGGCCGTTAACGCGCGAGGCATAGTTGGCGATAGGGCCGTCAAACCAGCCGCAGCGACGACGGCGACCGGTGGTCACGCCGTACTCGTAGCCCTCCTCGGTCAGCGTGTGGCCGGCCTCGGACTCATAGGAAAGCTCGGTGGGCATGGGGCCCGAACCGACGCGGGTGATATAGGCCTTCATGACGCCCAGCACGCGGTCGACGTTCTTCATGCCGACACCGGAACCGGTAATGGCGCCGCCAGCGGTGCAGTTAGAAGACGTCACGTACGGATAGGTACCGTGATCGATGTCGAGCAGCGTCGCCTGGGCGCCCTCAAACAGCAAGTCCTTGCCCTCATCGATCATGTTGTTGAGCAGCAGGCTCGTCTCGGTGATGTAGGGGCGCAGGCGCTCGGCCATAGGCAGGTACTCGTCGCAAATCTGGTCCACGGTGTAGGTGGGCAGGTTGTAGATGAGCTCTAGCTCGGGATTCACGCGGGCAAGAGCGGTCTCCAGCTTATCGCGGAACAGCGCCTCATCCAGCATGTCCTGCATACGCAGGCCGATGCGGGCCATCTTGTCCTGGTAGCACGGACCGATGCCGCGCTTAGTGGTACCGATGTTCTTCTTGCCGAGCTTCTGCTCAAAGGCGCCATCCAGATCGATGTGGTACGGCATGATGACATGCGCGTTGCCGCTAATCTTAAGATTCTTGGTGGTGATGCCGTCGGCCTCGAACATGTCGATCTCCTCAAGGACAACCTTGGGGTTGACGACACAGCCGTTACCGATCACCGACACGTGGTCGGAATACATGATGCCGGAGGGCACCTGGTGTAGGCCGTACTTCTTGCCGTTGACGACGATGGTGTGGCCGGCGTTGTTGCCGCCCGAGTAGCGCACGACGGCATCAAAGTCGCCGGCGACTAGGTCGCAGATCTTACCCTTGCCCTCATCGCCCCACTGGGCACCGACCAAAACGGTTGACGGCATGTTTACTCCTCACATTCATGGACTGTCCGCGCACCGCAAGCGCGCAGAAGCACAAAACATTCCCAGTATACCCGTGCAACGGGCGCCTGTCCTACTCCTCGGTATGCGCCCCATCAAGCTCATAGAACTTGGTGGATGCCGGCAGGAACATCAGGTCGACGTCGCCGATCGGGCCCGAACGGTTCTTAGCCACGACGATACGCGTAACGCCCTCGTCGGGTCGGTCGTCGCGCGAGGCCTCGGCCTCGTCGGCGGATCGGTCCAAGAACATAACGATGTCGGCGTCCTGCTCGATGGAGCCCGATTCACGCAGGTCGGACAACTGCGGGCGTTTGCCGGTACGGGACTCGACCTGACGCGACAGCTGCGACAGCGCAATGAGCGGGATCTTAAGCTCCTTGGCCATGATCTTTAAACCACGCGACATCTCGGAGACCTCGACGGTACGGCTCTCGGAGCGACGCCCCGGCGGAGGACTCACCAGCTGCAGGTAGTCCAGGATAATGATGGCCTTCTCCTTGTTGTGAAGCATGCGGCGGCTCTTGGCGCGGATCTCGGTCACCGTGGTGCCGGGCGTATCGTCAATCAGAATGTCGAGCTTAGACAAAGTCTGCGTGGCCTCGTTGATATTGGCCCACTGCTCGGGGCTAATGCGGCCCGTACGGAAGTCGCTGATCGAAATCATGGCGTAGGCGCAAATCAGGCGCTGGGCAATTTCCTTGCCCGACATCTCCAGCGAAAAGAAGCCAACGGTATAGCCCGCAGCGGCGGCATTCAGCGCCAGGTTCAGAGCGAACGACGTCTTACCCACGGCAGGGCGGGCGCCGATAATGATGAGCTGGCCCTCGCGGAAACCCATAAGCATGCGGTCGAGCGACGGGAAGCCGGTGGGCACGCCCGCGGCCTGTCCGCCGGCCTTACACACTTCCTCGGCCTCGTTATAGGCCTCGACCATAAACTCGGTCAGTGTCTTATAGCTCGACTTGACCTCGCGCGCCGTGACCTTGAGCAGCTTGCTCTCGGCCAGCTCCACGACCTCTTTGGTGTCGGTAGGGGCGTTATAGGCCAGTGCGTTGATCTCGTTGGTGGCACCGATCAGCTCGCGTAGCATCGAGTCGCGACGGACGATGGCGGCATGGTGCTGCCAGTTCACGAGCGACAGGGTCTGACCCATCAGCTCCAAAATGTAGGCCTCGCCGCCCACGGCATCAAGCTTGTTGATGCTTCGCAGGTAATCGATCAGCGAGATAGAGTCGATGGGAATGCGGCTGTTGTACATATCGACCATCGCGGTGTAGATGGTCTTATGAATGGGCCGGTAGAAGTCATCGGGCTGCAGCTCGACCTGGGCCTCCTCGACCACCTCGGGCGACAGCAGCATGGCGGCCAGTACATTGGCCTCTGCATCTTGGTTTTGAGGGAGACCCAACTTGGAGCCACGGTCCTCGACCGTCAGCCCCGTCTCCCTTTCATCATATGCCATGAGCATCCTCATTCATATCGCTTGCGAGCATCCATAGTATCAGCCACGGTCCCAAAACGCGCCGCGCGCCGCCAATCATCACCGAACCAAACGGATGAACGGTCCTGTATATAGGACTTCGACGCAACGTTCACCATGACACTCGCTCAGCGCAAAAAAACAAAAGGGCGCCCTGGTTTCCCAGAGCGCCCTTCTTAGAACAAGATTGTTGCGTTGCAGCAAATGCTACTCGGCAGCAGCCTCAGTCTCGACCTCGGCGGTCTCGACCTCGGCGACCTCAGCGGCCTCCTCGACCTCAGCCTCGGCAGCGAGCTCCTCGGCGGTAACGCCGACGAGAACGACAACCTCGGCCTTGATCTCGCGGTACAGCGAGATGGCAACGGTGTGGGCACCGGCAACCTTGATGGGCTTACCGAGCTCGACGCGCTTGCGGTCGATGTCCATACCGAGCTGAGCCTTGATGGCGTCAGCGATCATAGCGGCGGTAACGGAGCCAAAGAGGATGCCCTCGTCGCCGACCTTGACGTCAACGGTGACCGTCTTGCCCTCGAAGGCAGCCTTGGTCTCGTTGGCAGTAGCCAGACGGACGGCCTCGCGCTTGGCGATGTTGTTGCGACGCTCGTCAAGCTGCTTGAGGTTGCCCTTGGTGGCGGCAACAGCGAGCTTCTTGGGGAACAGGAAGTTCTCAGCGTAACCCTGAGCGACCTCTACGACGTCACCTTCGCCGCCCTTGCCCTTGATCTCATCGAGAAGAATAACCTTCATGATGCGTCTCCCTTCTTAGCCGCGGTCGCGGTTGCCACGAGAGGAAACCACGGGGACGGTGTACGGCAGGAGAGCCATCTCGCGGGCGCGCTTGATGGCGTTGGCGATGTCATGCTGATGCTGCGTGCAAGCGCCAGTGACGCGACGGGGCTTGATCTTGCCACGGTCGGTCATGTACTTACGGAGAAGCTGAGTGTCCTTATAGTCGATGAACTCAGTGTTCTCCTTGCAGAACTGGCAGTACTTACGACGCGGCTGACGTGCAGAAAAATCATTAGCCATGTCAAAATACCTTTCATTTGGCAACTTCGGCGAACCGAAGCCGCCTCTCACTCAAAAATAGGTGAACAACCCTTAGAACGGGATGTCCTCATCGTAGACGTCGACCGCGGGCGGCGTGGCCACCGGTGCGGCAGGACGTGCTGCGGGCGCGGGAGCTGCCGGGGCGTAACCGCCCTGATCGTAGCCACCCTGGCCACCACGGGAGCTCATAAACTCGATCTCATCGACGATGACCTCAAGCTTGCTCCGGCGCTGACCGTCGCGCTCCCAAGAGCTGTAGCGCAGCTTGCCCTCGATCGCGACCTTGTTTCCCTTTGCCAGGAAACGGCTCACGGCCTCGGCGCGGGTGCCGAACATGGTGCAGTCGACAAAGTTGGGATAGTCCTCCCACTCGCCAGTCTGCGCGTTGCGGCGACGATCGTTCACGGCGACGCCAAAGGACAGAACCTGGGTTCCGCCGGCGGTGGCGCGCAGCTCGGGATCGCGGGTGAGGTTACCGGTGATGTTCACTCGATTGATGCTCATAACTCACTACTTCCTCTTGGGGCACAAGCCCAGTCCAAAACGACAGTCTTACTCCTGGTCGTCGCGACGGACGATCATGTGGCGAACCACAGCGTCGGTGATGCGCAGGACGCGATCAAGCTCGGCGATCTGGGTAGGATCTGCGTGGAAGTTGATGAGGGTGTAGTCACCATCGGTGAGATCGTTGATCTCGTAGGCGAGCTTGCGCTTGCCCCACTCGTCAACGGAGTCGACCTTGCCAGCGCCCTCAGCGATCGTGGTATCGATACGCTTCATAACAGCGAGACGAGTCTCGGGGTCGAGCGACGGGTCAACAAAGAACAGCAGTTCATAAGCCTTCATATTGTCACCTCCTCTGGGCAAATGTGGCTTCAGGTCGTGAAGGTGCGCCTGAAGCAGGAAAAGACTTGATAATAATATCTTTCAACCTCCTAGGCTGCAAGAATATGCAGCTACAACCTCATGACCTCCACATATGCCCATACTCGCACGACGTTTCATGCGCATTCCAACCAAATGCCGACCAAAAGCTTGACGGATCTGTGGACAAGATACGGTGCCGTGGGGACAAGCTGAGCCAAGTCGCAGGTCAACGGGCGCATGGTTGTGGTCTCAAAATGCATACCAGTGGTCTAATTGATCGCCAAAAAGATTTTAAATTCGTTTGCTCGTGGTCTATAAAGTCCTTTTTTGAGCAATTCGCATAGCATGATTTTGCTGGTCAGACTGCATGTGTCGCGCGTTTTAGGCACAGCGCGAGACGCTGTGGATCAAAAAATGCCAACTTTTCTGTTTGCACTTTGCGATTCCTCGTGTATACTGACTTTCGCATTTAACGGAGAGTTGTCCGAGTGGCCGAAGGAGCACGATTGGAAATCGTGTAGGCGTCAAAAGCGTCTCCAGGGTTCAAATCCCTGACTCTCCGCCAGTTAATTCCAAAGCAGGCCTTCGAGCCTGCTTTGTTTTTACCCCACGCGGAGGGGTGGCAGAGTGGTTGAATGCGGCGGTCTCGAAAACCGTTTGGCCTGTATAAGGTCACGAGGGTTCGAATCCCTCCTCCTCCGCCATTTTGGTTGAGAAAGCTCCCGGGAATGGGAGCTTTTTTGTTTTGAGTCCCTAACAAGCAAATACGGCGGAGGAGGAGGGATTCGAACCCGCCAGGGCGCGGAGCGTAAAGAAAACGCGCCCGTGGCGCGTTTTTAGCGCAGCGCGGTCGGCGCAAGCCGACCGGATAAATTTTGAGCGGAGCTCAAAATTTGGACATCCCTCCTATTCGACCACGCCCCCATCGCGTTCAGCATCAACCCGGATCCCCTAACATGGAACCTATGACCGTACCCAGTCCCGACCGTTTGCCGAGCAATAGGGTCGCAATCGGCGCCGAACATGTACTATGTACGGGCATTGTCTAAACCCGTAACTCAAAGGACCCCATCTTGCCCGTTGCCGCCGCTATGATCGTTACCGCACACGCCTCGGATGCCATGGTTGCCATCCCGTTTTGGCTCGAGATGTTCGCCGTCGTCGCGGCATCGATCTCGGGCGTGTTGGTCGCACGCGAGCACAAACTCGACCTGGTGGGCGCCGTCGCGCTCGCCGTGGTCTGTGGACTGGGCGGCGGTCTTTTGCGCGATATGACGCTGCAGGTGGGCAACGTCTACATCCTCAACCAACCGATGGCGCTCCCGCTCTCCATCGCCACCGCGGCCATCATCTACATCTTCCCGGCAATCGTCGACAAGCCCGAAAAGCTCATTCCCCTGCTCGATATCATCTCGGTGGGTATTTATGCGGCAACCGGCGCAGACAAGGCGCTGGTCTACGGCTTTGCGCCGGCGGTGTGCATCATGATGGGCTTTTTTACCGCGGTGGGCGGCGGCATGCTGCGAGATGGTTTTATGGGTGTGGTGCCGGGTATCTTCCAGCGCACCAACTTCTATGCCATCGCGGCCATCGCCGGATCGGCAAGCTATGTTTGCCTTGTCATGAGCGGCTTGGTCAGCAATGTCGTCGCACTGGTCGTTTGCGTCGTGGTGACCATGGGACTACGCTGGCTGTCGCTGCGCTTTGATATCAAAAGCCCCACCGAGGATGACATCGCACGCTTTTTGCACCGCAAAAAGTAGGTGGCGCGGGCTCATCCTTCGAAATGCAACCGAGAGGTTCTTTTAGAGCGCCCACGCGTTGGGTACCCTGTTAGGTGCATGTCGAGCATCTGACGAAGGATTCACTATGCCCTGTAATCAATTCCCGTCGACCCAGCGCCGTAAAGCGTGGGGCCGCATCACGATCTTATTCGCGCTCATCGCTCTAGCGGTCACCGCGCTTCCCACGGCGTCGTTCGCCGGCACGGACACCGCAGGCAACGTACTTGCGACCGACAATGACGCCAATTCGTCCGGCGTCGAAGGTGACCTGTACTGGGCAGGTCAGGCCCTCAACTTGGACGATGCGTCCATCGGCCGCGACATAATTGCAGCAGGCGAGAGCCTCTCCATCCGCGACTGCACGGTGAGCGGCGCCGTCCGCTTGGCGGCACGCACTATCGATATCGCCAAGACCACGGTTGATGGCAGCGTCACGGTCGTCGGTCAGCACGTTGTGCTCAATTCCGACAGCACCGCCAACTGTTTTTACGCGATAGGCGAGACGGTTGCCCTGCGCGGCTCTACCAAGTCGGCAGCGCTTGCGGGCGACACGGTGACCATCGATGGCACCGTCGAGGGCGATGTCGAGGTTTGGGCCGACAAGCTCATCCTGGGCAAGAACGCCCACATCACCGGCACCGTGAACGCGCACGTCTCCGAGGACCCCGAGCGTGCCGCAGGAGCCGAGGTAGGCACGCTCAAGATCGACCGCACCGAGAACGAGGATACTTCCACCGTTAACGATGTCATCGGCGGTATCGTCGCCGCGGCACTCTCGACCTGCTTTGTCGCTCTGCTGCTCGAGCTCGTCTTTCCGCGCGCGACCGCCAGCGCCGCCGGCATGCTCCACCAGCGCCCCATGCCCCTGTGGGTGAGCGGTCTTCTGGGCACGATTGCTATCGTCCCCGCCGTCCTACTGCTAATTATCTCTATCGCTGGTCTGTCGCTTGCCGGAGCCCTCTTGTGCGGCGTTATCGGCATCGCGTTGGTGTCGAGTGCCTTTGCGGGGTGCGCGATCTCCCGCATGGTCGGACACAACCAAAACCGCTACGCCATGGCAGCCGTGGGCGGCGTAATCGCAGGCGCCCTCACGGGGCTTCCCCTCGTAGGTGACTTCATCAGCGGCGTAGCCTTTGTCTTTATGCTCGGCTACGTTATCCAGATCATCTGGCGCAACGCCCACCTCAAGCCGCAGCAGCCGGCTAACACGCCAGGACTCCCCGCCGCTTAGCCGCCAACCACCATAAAGGGGCCAGGCACCTTTGTGGTGGTGCAGACCAGCTCAGTCCCTGTGCACAAAAAGGGCGCCGACCATCGCGGTCGACGCCCTTTCTTGTTAGTCGCTATAAAGCCCAGCGCTTATTTGTTGACCTGACCGGCGCGGACGGCAGCCTTCTTGCGGTCGGTGGCGTTGAGCAGACGCTTGCGCAGGCGGATGTTCTTGGGAGTGATCTCGACCAGCTCGTCGTCGGCGATGTACTCCAGCGCCTCCTCCAGCGAGAAGGTGCGGGGCGGCACCAGCTGGACGGAGATATCGGAGGTCGAGGAACGCTGGTTGCCCAGGTTCTTGGTACGGGCGATGTTGACGACCATGTCGCCAGCCTTGCTGCGCTCGCCCACGATCATGCCCTCATAGCACTCGGTGCCCGGCTCAACGAACAGCTGGCCGCGCTCCTGCAGCGTGCCCAGAGCGTAGGCGACGGCCTTCTCGGTGGTCATAGAAATCATGGCGCCGTTCTGACGGTTGCCGATCTCGCCGGCATAGGGACCATACTCCAGGAAGGTGTGGTAGAACACGCCCTCGCCGTGGGTGACGTTCATGATGCGGTTCTTAAGACCCATGATGCCGCGCGTCGGGATTTTGAACTCGAGGTGCGTCACGATGCCCGAGGTGTCCATGCTCGTCATGATGCCGCCGGAGGTACCGAAGACCTCAACGACCTTGCCCGAGTACTCGTCCGGGCACTCGACGACGGCCTGCTCGACAGGCTCCATCTTGTTGCCGTTCTCGTCCTTCTTAAACAGAACGCGGGGACGGCCGACCTGGAACTCAAAGCCCTCGCGGCGCATGGACTCCATCAGGACGGACAGGTGCAGGATGCCGCGGCCAGAGACCTCGACGCCGCTCTTGTCCTCGAGCTCCTCGATCTTCATGGTCACGTTGTTCTCGGCCTCGTTGAACAGGCGCTCCTTGAGCTGACGGGCGCCCACGATGTCGCCGTCGCGACCGACGAGCGGGGAGGTCGAAGCCTCAAAGACGATGGACAGGGTCGGCGGGTCAATCTCGATGGGCTCGAGCTCGACGGGGTTCTCGGGGTCGGTGTAGACATCGCCGATATCGGTGCGTTCAATACCCACGACAGCGGCGATATCGCCGGCGCCGACTTCCTGGCACTCGGTGCGGCCCAGGTAGTCGAAGGTAAAGAGCTGCTTGACGGTAGCGGTGGCGCTGGAGCCGTCGTTCTTCACAACCAGGATCTGGTCGCCCTGGTGAATGGCGCCGGAGTACACGCGACCGATACCGATGCGGCCGACGAAGTTGGAGTGGTCGATGGTCACGCACTGCATGGCCAGCGGGGCGTTCTCGTCAACCTCGGACGCGGGCATGTCGTCGATGATCATATCGAGCAGCGGATACATGTCCATGTTGCCGTCGTTGGGGTCAAGACGGGCAAAGCCGTTCATGGCGCTGGCGTAGACCACGTGCTCCATGGCGAACTCAAGCTGGTCGTCGGTGGCGCCCAGGTCGGCCATAAGGTCGAGGCAGTCGTTGTAGGCCTTCTCGGGGTTAGCACCCGGACGATCGATCTTGTTGATGACGATCATAATCTTAAGGCCGGTGTCGATAGCGTGACGCAGCACGAAGCGGGTCTGGGGCATGGGGCCCTCAAAAGCGTCGACCAGCAGCAGGGCGCCGTCGGCCATACGCAGCACGCGCTCGACCTCGCCGCCAAAGTCGGCGTGGCCCGGGGTGTCGATGACGTTGATCTTAACGTCCTTGTACTCGATAGAAATGTTCTTGGCGAGAATCGTAATGCCGCGCTCGCGCTCCTGGTCGTTGGAATCCAGGACGCGGTCCTCGACCTGCTGGTTGGCACGGAAGGCGTCCGTGGCACGCAGGAGCTTATCGACCATCGTCGTCTTGCCGTGGTCGACGTGGGCGATGATGGCGATGTTCCTCAGATTGTCTACGCGCATGTAGTTCCCCTATCTTCTATCCATATACAAACGGCACGCGTATGCGACCCGCCCAGCGATGCAGCGCTCAGCGGGAATATTGAGCCTTTTACCGAAAACTCGTTTATTTTAGCGATTTTAGATGAGAGGGGTTTCCTCACCTGCAGGTTCAGGGTCGCTCCACATAAAACCATCGCCGGCGCCCATGCCCTCATACAGCACATATGCCGAAAAACCACTCTCGAGCGTGGTTTCGAAGAAGCTCACGAGCAGAGCATCGTGATAGCCGCCGTCAATCTCGACGCAGCCGGTGTAGCCGATGGCATAGCGGGCGATACGGCCCAGGCCCTCGTCCTTAAGACCCATCTTGTGCTCGGAAATAAAGTTGGTGGCCGCCTCCAGGCACGCCTCTTCGCCGTCCTCGTCGAGCGCCGCCAGATATCGGTTGGAAGCAGCGTCCTCAATCGCCACAACTACGCCCGGATTCTCGCCGGCGGCAAGGTCGTCCAAGAACGCACCAATCAGGTCACACACCATGGCGTCGAGCTCGGCGGAGACGTTACCGGCGTCCTGCATATCCTGTGCCATCTTTAGACCTTCCCATCGAGTCTGGCGTCATTACAGTTCTTGTGCCTCGGCGGCAATCTTAGCGGCAGCGTCGCGGGTGCGCATCATATCCATCGCGCGCTTGTCGAGCACCTTGATCTGACTGGTCAGCATGACCGCATCGACCACACCCCAGATCACGAGGCCCGTAGAGATCGAAAACCCAAGCGCACCAACTGTACCACGAAGGCGCGAGCAGATTGCCGCGACAAGGGCGGAGACGACAACCATCTTGATAAACGAGCCGCGGCGTTCGCGAAGCGTGCGGGCCTGCGTCACATAGGCAATGCGAGCCGCCTCAGAAGCCTCCGAGCGCATCTGGGCCTCGCGCGCAATGGCCGCCGCCTCAGCCGACATACCGCCGGCCATCAGCGAACGCTCCGCAGCCTGGCCGCCCCACATTTAGAAGTCATCGGGGGAGAGCGTATGGACGAACTCGTCGAACTTCTCGAACTCCCGCTCGTCGTCAACTTCCTCGGCATGGGCAGAAACGGTGCCCAGGCGATTCATGATGTCGTCTTCAACGAACATGGGGGCATTACTGCGTACGGCGAGGGCGATGGCGTCGCTCGGACGCGCATCGATCTTATGCTCGTTGCCATCGGCCAACACGACAACCGTCGCGTAAAACACGGGCGGCTCGGCGCGAACGATTTCGATGCGTTCGAGCTTGGCACCCAGGGCACCAACAGTATCGAGCAACAGGTCATGGGTAATCGGGCGCTCGGCGCGACCGCTATCGATGCCGCGGCTAATGGCAGCAGCTTCAAACGAACCAGTCTGAATGGAAAGGGAACGCAGCGGCGCGGGCGAGTCCGATTTGCTGCAGCGCTCGCGAAGCACGATAAGCGATGGCACGGGACCGGCGGCCATGACGATGGTCTCTATGTCGACACGAACCATGGAACACCTCCGGTACGTAGCGGTTAACACGCGGCAGCTCCACCGCATTGAATAGCTATACTACCCAATCTTTCGCACAGCACACAAAACCAAAATGAGATTTATCGCAGACAAGAAAAAAGCCCCGAGGCAACGCCTCAGGGCTCTTCACAGTTTTGATGGTGGACCTGACAAGATTCGAACTTGTGACCTCCCGGTTATCAGCCGGACGCTCTAACCAACTGAGCTACAGGTCCATCATGGTGGAGGTTAGGGGGATCGAACCCCTGACCTCAGGCTTGCAAAGCCCGCGCTCTCCCAGCTGAGCTAAACCCCCACGGAGACAGTAATAAACACCCCAGCGGCGACTCGGCTCTCGCTGGGGTGTTTATTGCGAAAGAAAGTGGTGGACCTGACAAGATTCGAACTTGTGACCTCCCGGTTATCAGCCGGACGCTCTAACCAACTGAGCTACAGGTCCATC
>CABTZA010000004.1 GCA_902489225.1 uncultured Collinsella sp. | reverse complement strand
TGGGACTGGATCATCTATCCCGAGGGCCTCTACGACCTGCTGCTGCGCATTAAGAACGATTACCCCAACTACAAGAAGATCTACATCACCGAGAACGGCATGGGCTATAAGGACGACTTCGAGGATGGCTTTATCGACGACGCCCCTCGCATCGACTACATGCGTCAACATCTCGCATGGATCCTCAAGGCAATCGACGGCGGCGTAAACGTCGACGGTTACTTTGTGTGGTCGCTGCAGGACCAGTTCTCCTGGACCAACGGCTACAACAAGCGCTATGGCCTGTTCTACATCGACTTTGAGACCCAGAAGCGCTATCCCAAGGCGAGCGCGTACTGGTACAAGAACGTCGCGGAGACCGGCCTGCTCATGGCCTAACTTTTGCCGCATACCCCCTGTCGGCCGCATGCGAATCCCTCCACGGGTTCGCATGCGGCCTTTTTGTTTTGGTGGGCCCGAGCGGATCATTCGTCTCGATCTGTAACATCTAACTGGGATTTTCGGTCTTAAATGTTACAGATCGAGACAAACGCCACAGGTCAATCCCTTTAATCTCAATCTGTAACATCTAGCCGAGTTTTTCGATCCCAACTATTACAGATTGAGACGATTCGACGGTATCGTCCGCATGGACACACCGTGGTACAATTGTGTCCCAACGCAAAGGAGGTACCCATGTCAGCTTGTGTGCCCGTCCGAGATATGAAGGACACTGCTGCATTTACCGCGCTTGTTGAGTCTGAGCGCGACGTCACCGTAACTAAGAACGGCTACGAGGCCATGCACTGCATCAGCAGCGACCAGTATCGCCTCATGCAAGAAGAAATCGCCAAGGCAAAACTGTTGTCTCGTATGATGTTGGCAGAAGACGAAATATCGCAAGGAGACTACAGCGACTACGAATCCTTCGCGGCTTCGATACGAGACAAATATGACCTATAACGTCGTAATCCTCAAAAGCGCGCGATATGAGTACGAGAGTATTGTCGGATACCTTGCTCAAATCCTCAAGAATCCGCGTGCAGCAGGCAATTTTGTCGCTGAGTTTGAATATCAGCTTGATCTGCTTCGCGAGCAGCCGCTTTTACGTCCCCTCTCGCACATGCAAGAGCTGGCGGCACGTAATTACCGATCGTTTCCCGTCAACAACTACGTGTGTCTATACAAGTTTGAGCACGGAACAATCTATATCGCCCACATCTTTCATCAGTCACAGGACTACGCCCGCCTGGTCTAGCCCACAAGCTGAATACTTGGCCCGAGCGCATATGCATGTCATTCTGCGCGTCATTGTGAAGCGATAATCCCCGCGCCGGCAGAAGACAGAAGTATCGTCTGCAGCGTTAGCTAACAGATGGCCCGCGTGTGCTCCTCGATGGCAGTGCGGTCCTCGGCGGTAATACCCGGCTCGCACACCACGGCGTCCAAATTGTCCAGGCGGCAGAAGGTGTAGAAGTCGCGCTTGCCGATCTTGCTGGAGTCGGCGATGAGGTAGCGTGAATCGGCCTTGCTAAAGGCGAGCTGCTGGATGCGGCCCTCTTCCATGTTAGACGTAGACACGTCGCCGTCCAGAATGCCGTTGGCGCCGATATAGGCTGCGTCGATCCCCAGTGCGCGCAAGGTGTCCTCGGCCGTGGGGCCCACAAAGGCGGCAGTGCGGCGACGGTACATACCGCCCACGAGACACAGGTCGCAGTCTTCGCGCGCCTCGAGCAGATTAAACACCGAAAGCGAATTGGTCACGATGCGTAGGCGGCACGCCGGCAGCATCGAGGCCATCTGCTCAACTGTAGTGCCCGTCCCCAAAAAGATGGTCGAGCCCTCCTCGATGAGCCCAACGGCGCGGCGCGCGATCTGCAGCTTTTCCTCGGCATGCTTAGTGCGCTTTTCACTGTGCGAATACTCATGGCGCAACATAGCGTGCGGGCGACTCTGCGCACTACGGGCGCCGCCGTGCACGCGCTCGATCTCGCCTAGGCTCGCAAGCTCCTCAAGGTCGCGACGGATCGTCATGTCCGAGACACCTAACGCATCCGAAATCTCCTTAACCGAAACCGTGCCCTGCTCATCGAGCAGCTGGCGAACCCTATCCTGTCGCTCTGCCTTAATCACGATGAATCCTCGCCGTTCTATGCGTGCATATCATTCAAACAGTAACGAACAAATTGTATCAGACCCGTGCGCGTCAAAAATGAACGCCCGCACAGCTCCAATCATCACTTTTTTGAGAAAAATACCCCCTGCTTTAGTGGGGTGTAGTGATAATCTCGCGTGTTCGCGCTACAGTTTGTCGGAAATACCTCGATGTTAGGAACCAAATGATCACTTCCGAGCTTTTCGGCACCGCGCCGTGCGGTACCCCCGTTCATCGTTACACCCTCAACGGGCCCGAGATCTGCGTTCGCATTATGGACTATGGCGCTACCGTGTTGGGCATCGACGTGCCCGACATTCCCGGCAACGTGCGCGATGTGGTGCTGGGCTTCGATAAGCTCGAGGATTACTTTGACAACCCCGCCTGCTTTGGCGCGACCATCGGCCCCGTGGCCAACCGCACTGCAGGTGCCACGATCACTATCGCTGGCACGGACTGGCATATGCCGGCCAACGAAGGCGTCAACAACCTTCACAGCGACCTTGAGCACGGCCTGCATAAACGCGTATGGGACGTTGAGCTCGACGAGACTCACAACGCCGTGCGCATGACCACCTCGCTTAAGGATGGCGAGCTGGGCCTGCCCGGCAACCGAACCTTTACGGCTATGTTTACCGTTACGCGCACCGGCGTCTTCCGCATCGAGTATGGTTGCGAGAGCGACCGCGCCACCTACGTGTCCATGACCAACCACACGTACTTTAACCTTGCCGGCCATAACGCCGGCATGGACTGTGAGCACTTCTTTATCGCCAACGCTGCCCACTACTTGCCCATTAACGAGCAGAACATCCCCACCGGCGAAATCGCTCCGGTCGAAGGCACGCCATTCGACTTCCGCGAGCTGCGTCCTGTCGCGCCCGGCATGGAGGCCGACGACCCGCAGATTAAGCAGGCCCGTGGCTACGATCACTGCCTGTGCATCGATGGCTATCAGTACGGCCGCAACCTGCGTCGCGCCCTACATGTCGAGGAGATGTGGACCGGTCGTGAGCTGGACTACTACACCACCGCCCCGGGCGTGCAGCTCTACACCGGCAACTGGCTGGGCGACGAGCACGCCAAGGACGATGCCAACTATGGCTGGGGCGCCGGCTTTGCCCTCGAGGCCGAGATGTACCCCGACACGCCGCACCAGCCGCTGTTCCCGCAGGGCATTGTTGGTCCGGGTCACCCCTACAGCAATGTGATCGAGTACCACTTTATGAGGCACTAAACCCACAACGCGACATATCACACAGCAACGCCCGCCGGCACCACCGCCGGCGGGCGTTTTTCATCTTTTGGGCGCATTTTCGCTGTGACTATATGAGTGGCATATCAAAACTATGCCCATTTACTACGTTTAGCCCGGGATGCTCGAGCATGCACCGGTTTTTTTTAAATTCGCGAGCCGTCTACCTGCAGTTTTGTTTTTCTCAAATCCGGCATGCTCGGCGATAGCCGATCAAACGTAGTAAATGGGCATAGTTTTTGACAGGCGACATCGCACGCGTCCCTCGCAAGGGCAAAATGATCCGTTTTCCTCCATCCCCAAGGGATCAGTTGAACAGATTGCCGATGGGATCGGGGGCGGAACTGGGGAGATGGCGGATTTCTAGCTCTATACCGATCTTTTGCAACTCTTTGAAGGCGGCGATGTCTGTATCGCCTACGGCAACGGCAGGCGATGCAGAGCGCTTGCCCTCCCCCGCCCGCATATGGCCGATACCAATCTTGGTTATTGGCACACCGCCCTTAACCAGCGCGAGCGCATCGGAGGGTGAGGCCACCATGATCAGAATCAATTGGCGAGGCGTTGCGGTATGAATGATGTCGATGGCCTTTTGTACCGAGAAAAACCGCGTCCAAACGCCTTCTGGCGCCGCCACCCTCATGGGTGCCCATTGGCGCGAATCTGCCGCGATCTCATCGTTGACGATTAGGACAAGGTTGGAACCCACGGCTTCGTTCCACAGCTCAACGTCTTGTCCGTAAATGAAACGGTCGTCGATACGTGTGAGAAGGATCTTGGGTTGAGCCATCGCTGCCCCATTCTGTTTGAGACCCGTAAGAGCAAGACATCACGTCTCCAATATTAGTGCATTTAAAGTGAGAAAAGCCGTCAGAACCCTTGCGCGGATGTGCGATGTCCCGTATCATAGACAGCCGTTGACGCCTCAGTTGCGCCATCACATGGCCGCCAGCGTAGCTCAGTTGGTAGAGCACCGCTCTCGTAAAGCGGGGGTCACCGGTTCGAGCCCGGTCGCTGGCTCCATTGCACAAGATAGCCGCCTTCGGGCGGCTTTTTTGTTGCCGATTTCGGGCGCGCATCCGCCAATCCAAGCACAACGCCGCCGGAAACTCCCCTACTCAACAAAAGCCCCGCCAACCGCAATCCCCAAAGGAACCGCGATCAGCGGGGCCCAAGCGAGCTCCCCCAAGGGATAACGCTCGCAGCACGAACAGCTCAGCCGAGCAGTTCGCTACTCCTCCCAGTAAGCGCCTGCAAGCAGCTTAAAGCAGATCTTCTTGACCGGCTGTGCGCCATCGCCCGGGAACTCGAGCGTGGGCATGTGAGGCTCGCCGGCAACAAACAGCGCAAACTTGTCGTCAGCAAGATCGCCGGCGATCGAGGCGTCGGAATCGACCAGATCGTAGTCGTCCTTCTCGTCGAACTCCTGGACCAGCGTCAGGCTGCCCGTGGCAACCTTAAAGGCCTCGCGACCCTCGACGTCGATCTGCAGGTCGTGATAGCGCTGATGCGTCTCATAGTGAGCCTCGGCTTCGGGACGCGTCGTGGGAGCCATGACGTTCGCAAAGACCTTGTCGCCCAGAATCGGATGGCTGCCGACCTCGAGCTTCGCCGGATCGTTCTCCTCGAGCCAATCGATCAGCACGTCGAGGCCCTTGAGCATTCCACGGTACTCCTCGATATCGCCCAATGCACCGTAAATCATCTAAATCCCCTCTCGGATCGTTTCTTTGGCGGCTACTCGGCAAACGCATTACCGACGCTGTTGCCACCCACATGCGTCTCGACCAGGGTAAGGTCGGGATTGAACACGACAGTGTCGGCGTCGCGCCCCGGCATAATGCTACTGCACTTGTCGTCGGCTCTATCCACAAGCAAGCAACCGATGCCGGGGCCGACGCCCAAGCTCTTACAGCTCGGTCACGACAACGCCGTTGTAGACCTCGTCCCAACGGTCCATGACCAAGTGACCAGTCATAGGATCCATGGCATTGAGTTTGCCGCAGGTGTTGGCGGTACGCAGCACCGTCTCGTCGTCAGCGCCAGCAGCAATCGCATGCGCGAAGCCGGCAATGGTCGAATCGCCAGAGCCCGTAGCGTTAACGGCGGGGATATCGGGGGTCTTCGCGCGGAACGCACGGCCATTGTGGAAGCCAACGGAGCCGGCAGCGCCCATGGACACGACGACCCAGGGGATATCGGAGAAGCGGGCATCAGAGGCGAGCGCGGCGCGGAGCTCGTCCACATCGTCGGTGGTAAAGTTCGTGCCCAGAAGGCCGTTGATCTCGGTCAGGTTAGGCTTGACCAGCTCGGGCTTAATTTCGGACTTAAGGGCGGCCTCGAGCGAAGCACCCGAGGTATCGAGCAGCACCTTGGCACCGGCGTTCTCGGCAATGCCCGTGATCTTGGCATAGTAGTCTGCCTCGACACCGCGGGGTAGCGAACCCGAGATGGTAACGACAGCGGCCTTGCCCGCAAGCTCGGTAAACTTGGCGGTAAAGGCATCGAGCTCCTCGGGGGCAATTGTCGGGCCGCTCTCGAGCAGCTCGGTCTGGTTGCCGGCGTGGAGGATGTTGAGGCAAATGCGAGTCTCGCCCTTGATGGGCACAAAGTCGTTGTTAATACCGTTGGCATCCATGAGCTCGGCCATATAGGCGCCCATGTGGCCGCCGAGCAGGCCGGTTGCCACAACGTCGTCGCCCAGCTGACCCAGTACACGGGCCACGTTGAGGCCCTTGCCGCCGGCGGTCTTTTCGGGCGTCACACGGTTGACGTCGTCGATAACGAGCTCATCGAGCTGATAGCGCGTATCGACAGACGGGTTCATCGTAACGGTGAGGATCATTTTTAGCTCCTTATCTCGCAGGCTTCTTGTGCCTTGCAAAATGAATTGGATACATGCGACTACAGAATCTCAATCGTGAACGAGCGAACGACGGTCTCCTTGGGCTTGGCGACAAGGCAGCCGCGCTTATGCTCAAGCACGTCGTCCTCATCGGAGCAGGTCGAAAGGCCGCCCCAGGGCTCAACCGCCACAAAATCGCCCTCGGGCTTGCTCCACACAATGAGATATGGGAAGCCCTCAAAGCTCAGGCGGACGCCCTTGTCCTCGCCCTTCTTGGAAAGCGTGACCTGACGGCTCTCGAGCACATCAAAGATGGTCTCCGCAAAATCGAAGAGCTCATGCGACAGAGGCAGCGTCTTTCCCACCATGGGGTTCTTGGAGCGGTTTGCCACGTCAATCAAGCCAGTCGAAGGGACAGCAGTGCAAAGCTCCGCAGCCTCGTCCTTCTCAAAGCGCAGCTCGTAGTCCGTATAGGCCTCGCCCTCATCGAGCGGACACCTAAAGCCGGGATGACCGCCAATAAAGAACGGCATGTCCTCGGTGCCCTCGTTGGTGACCTCGTAGGAAACGCGTACAGCAGCGTCCTCGAGCGTATAGCGGGCGACAAGCTTAAACGGGTACGGATAATCGCTCAGCAGCGCGGCGTTATCCTCCGAAGCCAGGCACATCGCCAGCTCGTTCTCGCTCTGGCTCAGCAGCTTCCACTCCTGTTTGCGCGCAAACCCATGGCGAGCGAGCTTTACATGATGCCCGGCAAACGTCATGGCGTTGTTATCGCGCAAGCCTCCGCAAATCGGAAAGCAAATCGGCGCCTGGCCGGACCACACGGCGGGATCGCCCTGCCACAAGTACTCGCGGCCTCCGGCCTCAATCGAGGTAAACGAACCACCAGCCGTGGACACCTTAATAGAAATCGAATCGTTGGAGAGAGCGTATTCCATTGCCCATCCTTTCGAACAACTGCTTTTTGCTCGCAAGAACCCGTCTCGGCCCTGACCAAAGGACAAACCCGCACGTTCATCGATGCGTCCGGTATCCCAGCCATGCAACGGGGTACCATACAGACATTGATGCAATTACAGCTGAAAGGCCTTCTTATGCGAACCATCATCCTCTACGCCTCGCGCCATCACGGCAATACGAAAAAGCTCGTGGACGCCATCGTTGAGGCACACCCCGAGATCGATACCCTCGACGTCAAGGCGCTCGGCAAAAACGAGTATCCCAACCTGCACGAATATCATCTGATCGGTGTCGCCACGGGCATCTATTACTCCGAGATCGACAAGGACATGGCACGCGTGCTCACTAACGTGCTGCAACCGCAGGACAAGGTGTTTGGCCTTATGACCTATGGCGGCAAAAACAAGTGGTACGGCAAGGATATCGATGGCATCTGCCGCATGAGGCAGGCCATCTTTATGGGTGTCTACGGCTGCCCCGGCTTTGATACGTGGGGGCCGTTCAAACTCACCGGCGGTGTCCAAAAGGGACACCCAACCGCTGAGGAAATTAAGGGCGCCGTCGACTTCTTCGACAAGATCGAAGACGAGTATGGCGACATCATCGTCGAAGAGTATGCCAAGCGCGAGAAGCGTCTAGCCTACGAGAAGGAGCATCCTGCAGGAGGCCTGGTGGCCGGCGTCAAGCGCACGGCAAAGAAGATCGCTAACAAGCTGTAACTGTAAAGGTGCTTTTGAGCGTTTAACCCATACGGCGGGTCCGAGCAGATTCGGGCCCGCCGTCTTTTTCTATCGTTACTCGGTAAAGGCGTTGCCGACGCTCTGGCCGCCAACATACGTCTCGACGAGGGTGAGCTCATGGTCGAACACGACAAAGTCGGCGTCGCGACCCGGCATGATGCTTCCGCACTTATCCTCGATGTGTGCAGAGCGAGCCGGCACCTCGGTTGCCATGCGAATGGCGATATCGGCGCTGGCGATGCCCCAGTCGACAACGTTCTTGACGCCCTGGGCAAGCGTGAGCACCGAGCCGGCAATGCTCTTGCCGTCAGCGAGCCAGCACAGGTTGTCCTTCATGATGACGTCCATGCCGCCACTGGTGTAGCTGCCCTCGGGCATGCCGCCGCAGCCAAGGCAGTCGGTGATGAGCACCGTGTGCTGCCAGCCCTTTGCCTGCAGCAGCGCCTTGATGGCGGCAGGGTTCACGTGCTTGCCATCACAGATGATCTCGGCGTAGGTCTCGGGCGTGGACATGGCGGCACCCACGACACCGGGCTCACGGTGATGCAGCCCGCGCTGGCCGTTATAGGTATGCGTAAAGCAGCTGGCACCAGCGTTGATGGCGGCGATGCACTCATCGTAGGTGGCGTCGGAGTGACCGATGCTGGTCACGACGCCCTTCGCGTTGAGGGCGGCAGCATAGGCAGCAGCGCCATCGCGCTCGGCCGCCATAGCGCTCTTAACGATGCGACCACCCGCAGCCTCCTGCCACTGGTCGAAGACCTCCTCGGAGGGATCAATCAGATAAGCGGGGTTCTGCGCGCCCACGTGCTTCATGGTAAAGAAGGGGCCCTCCAGGTAGATGCCCTGAATGCGAGCACCGCAGAAGTCGGGACCACGACCCTCGTCCGCCTGGGCGATGGCGGCGCAGGCGTCCTTGATCTGCTCGACGCCATCGGTGAACGTCGTGGGCAGCCAGCTGGTGGTACCGCGACGGGCGAGCTCGGTCGAGCTGATATCGATGCCCTCGGGATCGTTATCGGTAGTTGAGTGGTTGTAGAAGCCATGGATGTGAGTATCGACCATACCCGGCGCGATCCACGATCCCGTGTAGTCCTTAATCTCGCAAGAGGGCTCGTCGGCCTGCCAGGCGCCAAAGACGCCATCCTCGACCATAAGATAGCCGCCCAGTTGCGGGCCTGCCGGCAAGAAGAACTTGTCAGCCTTAATTGCGTACGTGCTCATATGCACTCCTTGCTTCTAAAGCAGTTGACTGTGGTGATGCTTATACCCAGCACACGTAAAACAAAAAGCGCCCGCCCGCCGTTATGAGCGGACGGGCGCCCTTACAGGGGGACGCGATTAAGCGGTGAAGGGGTGAATCGTCACGCCCTTAACCACGCGGTTGACCGTGCCGGTGGGGCTCGGCGTATCGGGCGTGTTGCCCACGCGCACGGAGTTGAGCAGGCTGATAGCCTGGGCAAACATCACGAACGGCAGAGCAAGGTAACCCTCGGGAAGTGCCTCGTAGCCCTTAAAGGTGAAGGACTCACCCTCATAGACGGTGGCACCTTCCTGCTGAACGGCGACGGTGTGCTGAGCGATCTTGTCGCCACCGATCTCGTTGAGGATGTCGATGTCGTACTGACGGGTGTAGGCGTCGTTGTTGACGAACACGAAGACGAGCGTCTTATCGTCGACGAAGGACTTGGGTCCGTGACGATAGCCCATGGAAGTGTCGTAAGAAGTGGCAACCAGGCCGTGAGCAAGCTCGAGAATCTTAAGCTGGCTCTCCTGAGCAAGGCCGCCAAAGGAGCCGGAGCCCAGGTAGGTCACGCGGTTGAAGTCGCCAGCGAGGTAATCGGCGACCTCGGACTCGCGAGCGATAACCTCCTCGCCCATCTTGGCGATGGTCTCGACCCACTCGGCCTTCTGCTCGTCAGAGGCAGTGTCGAAAATAAGGGTGGAGAGCAGGGTCATGCAGGAATAAGAACCGGTCATGGCGAAGCCCTTGTCGTTGGCGCGCGGAATGAGCAGCGTCAGCGCATTGGGATCATCGGCAGACTCGACGGCGAGCTTGCCCTCGGGAGCGCAGGTGATGTTGAGGAACTTGACGTTGTGGACGAGCTCCTTGGCAACGGCAACGGCGGCAAGGCTCTCGGGGCTGTTGCCAGAGCGGGCAAAGGAAACCACGAGCGTGGGATCCTCGGCGCGCAGGAAGTCGCGCGGAGCGCTCACGATGTCGGTCGTGGCGATGGGCTTAAAGTCGTAGAGATCAGTGTTGCCAGCGTGACGCAGGTACGGGGCGCAGGTATCGCCAACGTAGTCGGACGTACCGGCACCGGTGAAGACAACGGACAGACGACCCTCGCCCATAGCGCGAGCCTCGGCCAGGAAGGCCTCGATGGCCTCCTTGTTCTCGCGATAGATGTTGAGCGTATCACGCCAAAGCTCGGGCTGCTGAGCAATCTCGGCCGTGGTGATCTGGGCGCCGAGCTCGGTGAGCTCCTCGACACTCTTCTCGAACATTTCTAATACCTCTCTCTAGAAGTAATCCTCTGACGTGCAATTATACACTTCGGTTGGTTATCTGGTAGTAACCAGTTAAATGCAAAGAATCCTCATATGGAAACGATGCGGACACTAGTTGCTACGCTGGTGGTAAACCTTGTATTTAAACTGATCGGCACGAGCAACCGAGAGTGTATACTCCACAACCTCGTTTGACTCGTTATACGTAGTCCTGACCAAATCGAGCACAGGCGAGCCCTCGACAATTCCCAAAAGGTGGGCGTCGGTGGGACGGGCTATGCTCGCATAGAACTCCTCTTCGGCCACGCGAATCTTTTGCTGAAAGTCTTGCTCAATCACATCGTAAAGCGGCTTACGCTCCAGCAGTGGTCGCTTTAGGGACAGAAATTGACGAACCGGTAGATAGCTGCGTTCGACCATCATGGGCATGTTATCGGCAGAACGAAGGCGCTTAAGCTTAAAAATGCGATCACCGATACGCAATCCCATATGCTCGGCCAGATTCTTATCGGCCTCCATCTCGCAAAACTCGAGAATCGTGGTCTCGGGGTCGCGACCCATCGCGCGCATCTGCTCGGTAAAGCTGTAGGACTGCATAAGATTGGTTGCTTTTGCCGAACGGTCGCTCACAAAGGTACCGCGACCGTGCTGCCGAACCACCAGTCCTAAACGCTCCAGTTCCTGCAGAGCCAGGCGTACCGTAGTGCGCGAGAGACCATAGCGCTCCGAAAGTTCGCGCTCGGAAGGAATCATGTCACCGGCGCGATATTCATGGTCGATCTTTTCGGTCAGAATATCGACCAGCTGATCGTACAGCGGTTGCTTACGCGCTCCGATCGCCATCCTATCCTCCCTTTTGCTCGAATTCGGCTAACTACCTAGGGTGTTAAGCATTAGCAGTCTGCAACACCCGAATCATCAAGAAAACAAAAGCCGCGTGCTCGAAAGAGCGCGCGGCTTTTAACATACACATGGCTTAAGGGGTCGGGGTGTGAGCCGCGTAGGGACACACCCCTCAAGCTAGAGCCTTACCAGATGCTCGGCCAGAGACCAAGCGGGCCAGCGCCCAGGATGCCAAGGACGAAGAGCAGGAGAATGCCCTTGGTCGGGGTCCAGCTGTGCTTAGCGAACATGTAGTAAAGCAGCAGCGTAAGCATAAGCGGGACGAGCTTCGGGACGATGGTGTTGAGGGTGTCGGCAACAGAGAAGTTGACCGGATCCTCGGTGACGGTGCCGTAGGTAACGGACTCCATGCCGTTGCCCAGATCGGTGACGCCGCACTCGACAGCGTTGCCGTCGGCATCGGTGGCGGTGAGGGCGTTGCCGTCCTCATCGGTCATAGCCATGGTACCGGCCTCAGCGGTCTCGGTATCGATGCCCTCCATACCGGTGAAGTTCTCGGCCTCCTTCTCGGAGACGATCACGGTATTGGCGGAGAGGCCACGGGTGGTGCCGTTGGGGATCTGGAGGTTGATCTGGGTGCCACCCATGGTGACGACCAGGCAACCGACGACGAAGACGCCCATGATGGAAGCGGCACGCGTGAAGGCCTGCATGTTAGCAGTCAGAGCGTCAATAGCGCTGGTGCCGAGCTTGTAGGACCAATTCATGAGCCAGAAGCGCAGAGCGAACTGGACGACGTTGAAGATCACCAGGAAGATGATCGGCGCAGCGGCGTTGCCGTTGATGGCCATGTTGGAGGTGATGCCGGCCGTGATAGGCACGAGCGTCAGCCAGAACAGGGCGTCACCGATACCACCGAGCGGGCCCATTGCGGCGACGCGGACGGCGCGGATCGTGGGGATGTCAACCTTGTTCTGCTCGAGCGAAAGCACGATACCCATAACAAAGGTGACGAGGAACGGGTGGGTGTTGAAGAACTCCAGGTTGTGGCTCATGGAAGCCGCGAGGTCGTTCTTGTTGGTGTGGATCTTCTCCAGACCGGGGATGATGGAGTAGAGCCAGCCAGCGGCCTGCATACGCTCGTAGTTGAACGAGGCCTGCAGGAAGCAGGAGCGCCAAGCCATCTTGTTGAGGGTCTTCTGGTCGAGCTGCGGAGCAGGAGTGAGATCCTCGTAGTGCTCCGGGATCACATACTCATTAGATGCCATCTTCGAAGTCACCTCCGTCAGAAACAGCTGCACCCTTCAGCTCGGTCTGCTGCTGGAAGTCCCAGAAAGCGATGCCGAAGCCGATGAGAGCGAGGATGAGCAGAGCAGGGGTTGCCAGCGAATCGTTGGCAACGGTGATGAGCGCGAGGCCAAAGCCCATGAGGAAGAAGCCCCACATATCGCGGTTCATCATAACCTTGAGCAGGACGGCGAAGCCGACGAAGCGCATCATACCGCCTGCAGCGGACAGACCGGTCTGCAGCCAAGTCGGAATAGCAGCGGCGATGGTCTGACCGATGGTGGCGCCAGCGATGAAGAACAGGGTGACGACGACAGCGAAGATCAGGCCGAGCAGAGCCATGGCGAAGTAGTTCAGGCGCTCGATGCCCTTGGTGTCCGCGTTGTGAGCCATGTTATCGGCCGTGGACATAAGCGGGGACATAAGCGTGAAGACCAGGGTAACGCCAAGCTGGCCAAGCAGAGCGAACGGAATGGCGAGGCCAACTGCCGCGTTGGGCTCGAGGCCCGTGGCGATAGCGAGAATGGCTGCCATGATGCCGCCGATGACGGCGTTAGGCGGCTGAGCGCCTCCGATCGGCATGTTGCCGATCGTCATGAGCTGATAAGTACCACCCACGAGAAGACCGGTGTTGAGGTCGCCAAGGATAAGACCGATGACGGCGCCGGTGACGATGGGCTGATAGAGAGACTCGAGGAAGTCAAACTGGTCGATTGCCGCGATGAACGTAACAACGAAGACCAGGGCGACCTGAATGATCGAGAATTCCATCTTGCTCCTCCTTTCAAAATGTATGTACGCACTTTGGATTTCACGTACAAAATGTCAGGGTTTCACTCCTGACAACGTGGATCACGAAGACTACGAGAAGAGCTTGCTCGTGTCCTCAACAGGCGTGCTCGGAACGCGCCTGATCTCCAACTCCACCCCCAATTCCTGCAGCTCTTTAAACGCAGCGACATCCTCGTCGTTAACTGCGACGGAGGTGGCGACTTGGCGCTTTCCTTCCGACATGTGCATGTTGCCGATGTTTACCTTCTTTATAGGCACACCGCCCTTGACGAGCGTAAGCACGTCTTCCGGTGTTTCGGCCACGATGAAGATCTTCTGGCGCGGGCTCGCCTTGCCAATGACGTCGATGGTCTTCTGCAGGGAGAAGAAACGCGTAGCGACGCCGGCGGGAGCGGCCATCTTCATGAGGTTCTGGCGCATGGTGTTGGACGCCACGTCGTCGTTGGCGACGAGGATGAGGTTGGAGCCCAGAGTGGAGTTCCACTGGGTGGCAACCTGACCATGAACCAGTCGGTTATCGATGCGGGTAAGAAGAATGTTGGGTTCTGCCATGTTGATCAGCTTCCTTTCGATATTTGCTGACGACAGTTACTTGATCTCCTGAATCGCGTAACGCGAAACATCTACGACGGCTCCGGATCGGACTTTGATCTGGACCTTCTCGCCTTCGATGCCTTTGACGGTTCCGTAGATACCGCCGGCGAAAAGAACCTCCTGACCCGGCTTGAGCTCGGTGTGCAGCTCCTTGAAGTACTTCTGCTTCTTCTTCATGTTGATTTGCGACCAGATGGTGTAAATCAAGCCCATGATGACAAGCAGGCCTAAAAGAGCGACCGAGGAGCTCAGGACGTTGGCTCCGAAATCGGCCATTAGATGCCGTCCTCGTCGCCGAAGATATCCTCTTCCTCGGAGTCGGCAACGGATGCGACCGTCTGGGCGGTGACGCCCGTCTGGCCAACGGTCACGGCCTGCTCGCCAAGCTCGGCGAGCGTGGCATTGCCGCGGAGGAACAGAAGCTCAATAACCATGGGAAGGTTGGTGCCAGTCAGAACCTCGACGTTATCGACATCCTGGGCAATCATCATCGACTGGTTGAACGGGGTGCCGCCAAGCAGGTCGGTAAAGACGAGCACGCCATCGCACTCCTCGCGCATAGCGGTAATAGCGGCGCGGAGATCCTCACCGTAGGATGCAGCCTGGTCGCCCTCAAAAGGAACGACGGTAAAAGCAGGCTGGTCGCCAGCAACCATAGCGATAGCGCTTGCAAGGCCGGGTGCGAACTGTCCATGACCGGTAAGAATAAAGCCAACCATTCAAATTTCCCTTCCGAAGGTGTGTACGATCTGAGTCCGATGATTTTCGGAAGCCAGCGGGCGCTCGCCCTTAAAGCTTCTTGGAAAGCGTTCTTTGAAGACCAGTGGTTTCTAAACTGGTAGTAACCACGTGACGTGTTGTTGTCACTATATCACCCCAGAAGAGGTCGCTTTCGTTGATTCATACGGTAAAACGTTTTTGCACCGCTCACGGTGATAAATCGACCGTTTACCGCTCGTTAATACTTCTACCTGCGGTTTTGAAACCGTTTCGAAATGCTTTGGCAAAAAATCGGATCTTTTCCTGTGTCTAAACAACGCAGGGCGGCTAAAAATAGCGTGTAGAAAAATTGCAGGTCATTGTGAAGATATGTGAATTGGTCTTTTTGACTTAATACCAGTTAGAACCAGTTTTGAGATTATCGGTGAACGGTAGTTTTCGACCGTTCACCGGTTACTTGCAATCGTTTGCAGTTGTTTTCCCAGATGAATTAGGGAAACGCGATGGAGCGCTTGCGCGATCACACAATCTACCTTTCCAATCTCAACAGATGGCTCTACAACGCAAAACCCCCTAGAACGATGTCCGTTCTAGGGGGTTTCATCAGATATTTCAGCTTCGCACTCGAAAGGTCGGGCAAACCTTACGCAAACAGGCCGTAGATGCTGATGTTGGCCTTGGCGTAGAGGCCGTTAGCATACTCGGTCCACTTGGAGCTGGCGCTCGAAGCCTGCGAGGAATACTGCTGGTAGGCGGTGTAATAGGCGGTCATGGCCTGCTTATAGGTGGCGCTATCGGCCGTAAAGGCATCATCGGCAAAGGCCTTGGCATAGGTGCTGTCGGCATCCTTCCAAGTGCCCTTTGAGCTATCCCACTCATCGCCGGCAAGGTTGATGATGTAGTCGGCGTAGTCCTTGCTCGCGGTCTCCTCGTTGCCGTCAGCAGGCTCGGTCGGGGCGGTCGGCATGCTTGCGGAGCTATCGCCCACCTTCTTCTTGTAGAGCTTCTGCAGCGTCGCGGACTGGCGGACGATCTGCTTGGCCTGGTCCTTGGACACGCCATACTGCGTGGCCATGGTCTTGTAGTCCGAAGTGCCGATGGAATCCTCGGCGTACTGCTTCATCTCCTTAGAGGAGACGGTAATGCCCTCGTCCTCGGCAGCGTCGAGCAGGATCTTGTTGCGCACGTAGGACAGGATGACGTCGGCAGAAGGAGCGGTGTAGTTGCCATCGCTATCCTTGACGGTGTCGAGGCTGTACTGGCTCTCGATGGCCTCGCGCGCGGTGATGTCGCTCTTCTTGCCGTTGTAGCTATAGCTTGCCACGGTCGAATCGAGCTGGTCCTCGGTCAAGGTCGACGAGCCGACACCCTTGCCGCCAAAGCCGCCATTGCCAATAAAGAAGCCGACCACGGCGGCGATCACGACGGCAACCACAAAGGCGGCAATCATCGTCTTCTTGTGCCTGGATGCATGGTCGTCTTCATCGGAACCCAGAATATCGTCGTCCTCATCCTGGGCCTCGGGCATCAGATTCTCGTCAGCGGCATCCGCGGCAATCTGAGCCTCCAGTCGGGCGTCCTCCTCCTCGGCCGTCGTGCCGGCGGCAATGTGCTCGGCAGACGTACCGGCGACCAGATCGATCTTCTCGCCCTCGTCACCGTCGGGGCCTTCGCCGCGCTCGATAATCTGGATGCCGTCGATCTCGTCCTTCTCGTCCTTCTTTTGAATCAGACCCATATCGGTTACTCCTTGTTAGGAAACATAGTCCCCAATAGAATACGCCCGACAGAGCGCCGGGCGTATTGATTCTTAGGTTATACGCAAACACTTAAGTACTATTTAGGCGTTTGCAGCGCGCATGCCTTAGGCCAGGTGCGCGATAACGGCATCGGCAAAGGCCTGCGTGCCCACGGCGCCCTCGACGGAGCCGGTCTGAGCACGACGCACGTCACCGGTAACCTGCTCGCCCTCGTCGAGCGTGGCAGAGACGGCGGCGCGAATGCGATTGGCAGCGTCGTTCTCGCCCAGGTGATCGAGCATCATCGCAGCAGAGAGAATCTCGGCCGTGGGGTTGGCGATATCCTGGCCAGCGATATCGGGCGCGGAGCCGTGCGTTGCCTCGAAGATGGCGCAATCGGCACCGATGTTGGAGCCGGGAGCCATGCCTAAGCCGCCCACCAGGCCAGCGCACAGGTCGCTCACGATGTCGCCGTACAGGTTGGGCAGTACCAGGACATCGAAGTCGTTGGGGTTTTGGACCAGGCCCATGCAGGTGGCGTCGACAATCTTGTCGTTGAACTCGATATCGGGATAGTTGGCGGCCACCTCGCGCGCAACGCGCAGGAACAGACCATCGGTCGCCTTCATGATGTTGGCCTTATGCACGGCCGTCACCTTTTTGCGGCCGCAGAGGCGGGCGTACTCAAAGGCATACTCCACAATGCGGCGGCTCTTGGCGATAGAGATGGGCTTGATTGAGATGGCGGAATCGGCGGCGAAGACCTTCTGACCCGAGCGCTCGACAAGCTGCGAGAGCTCCTCGACCTCGGCAGCGCCCTCATCGAACTCGATGCCGGCATAGAGGTCCTCGGTATTCTCACGCACGATGACCAGGTCGACGTCGCGGAAGCGCGAGCCGTCGCCCGGCTGCGACAGGCAGGGGCGCACGCAGGCGTACAGGTCAAAGTGCTTGCGCAGGGCCACGTTGACGCTGCGGAAACCCGTGCCGACCGGCGTGGTGATGGGACCCTTGATGGCAACCTTGGTCTCGGCGACCGCATCGAGCACATGTTGGGGCAGCGGCGTGCCAAACTCGTCCATGACGCCGGCACCGGCCTCCTGGACATTCCAATTGATCTGGACACCGGCGGCCTCGACCACGCGGCGCATGGCCTGCGTAATCTCGGGACCGATACCGTCACCGGGAATCAGGACTACATCGTGCGCCATAATCTGTTACTCCTCGTCTTCGGCGGCCTCAGATTTTTTAACGTTAGCACGCTTCTTCTTTTTGGAGAGATCCAGGCCAAAACGTTTAACAAGCATTTCGCAAATCTCGCTCGAACGGGCCTTGAGATAGCTGCCCTTGCCGTTCTCGGCGTCGAACTTAAGGCGCAGCGCGAGCTTCTCGGCGACCTCGGCGTCAATCTCGCCCTGGCCAAACTCGTACAGGCAACCGAGCATGTCGCGATACTCAAGGTCGCCGTGGTAGCACTGGATAGCCTCGTCCAGGATGGGCCAAGCCTCGCGCGAACGCTCGACGCTCGTGGCACCCCACACGCACAGCAGGCGGAAGGCAGCATAGCGCAGCGTGGAGGAAATCTCGTCGAACAGTGCGGTCTCGGCACCCTCAAAGGCATCGCCCAGCTGCTCGGGGCAGGTGGTGGCGAGCGCCGTCAGGGCATCGAGGGCCTCCCAGCGGGTCTGAGCCTCGGGGCGGTCGAGCGCCTCGGTCAGCGCGGGCACGCAGGGCACGACGCGCTGCGGATCGCGCTCGGCAAGCAAGTGCAGCACGCGGGCGGCAAACTGGCGGATACGGCGCGTGGGGCAGCCGAGCTCCTTGACCAGGCGGTCGACGGCGTTCTCGTTCTCCTCTGCCAGCTGGAGCTGTGCCAGCTCCTCGTCGGTGAGCTGTTCGTCTTTGTTTTCTGCCATAGTTACCTCTTCTTACTATTTCTTAGCGTGCTTGCCAGCACCCTTGCTGTCATCGGTGACCGAGATGAGCTGTCGGTCGGCAGCGCCATTGCGACGCGCACGGCGGCGTTCCTCGGCATCGCCCGCGTCGGCGGCGGCGCGGTGTGCTTTGTTGACGTTAAAGACCTCGTCGTGCTTGCGCCACGGACCGACGGACTCGCCAAAGCTCATCTTAAGGCCGGCGATAAAGCCGCCGAGCCAGCCGATCGGCGCAAACTGCACCAGCGGGAACAGCGAGAACACCCAGGTCAGCAGGATGACTGCCGCCGCTCCCGCAAAGTTGGCAATCCAGTAGTCGCGCTTGGTGATGACGCGCTTTTCGCACGCCCACTGGCCGCACAAAAAGCCAATGTAGATCGCAAAGAGAAAGAGCACCAGCGCAAGCACCACGAACGTCCAGCTCATGGGCGCTACTCCCCGTGATGGTGGCCGCAGCAGCACTCGTGGCCATCATCATGGCCGTGGCCGCCGCAGCACTCGTGGTCCTCGCCATGGTGGTGGCCGCAACCGCACTCATGGTCGTCGCCGTGCTCGCCGCAACCGCAGCCGTCCTCGTGAGCACCGTGCTCTTCGGGACGATACTGCGACCAGTCCAGACCGGCGGCGATGGCGTCGGCCTCCTCCTTATAGAGGACTGTGATGGCCTGGGTGCCCAGCTTGGCACCACCGATGGCATCGAGCATGTCGTAGAGCGTAAAGGCCACGTCGGCGCCGGGCAGCGCAAGCTCGCGATCGTCGGCATAGGCGAGCGCCAAGCGCAGGTCCTTGATGAAGTGCTCGACCATAAAGCCGGGCTTGTAGTCGCCGTCGAGCGCCTTGGTAGCCAGGCTCTCCATGGCGCCGGACTTGCCGGTACCGCCCAGGATCATCTGGCGGGTCTTCTCCAGATCAAGGCCGCTCAGCTCGGCAAATGCCATGGCGTCTGCCATGCCGACCATGCAGGCGCCCAGCGACACCTGGTTGGCGAGCTTGGCAGCCTGGCCCTTGCCGGCGCCGTCGAAGCAGCAGATGTTGGCCGCAAAGGTGGCAAGGATGTCGCGGACCGGCGCGATGTCGTTCTCGGTAGCGCCCACGATAGCCGTGAGCGTACCGGCGATAGCGCCCGACTCGCCGCCGGTGACGGGGCAGTCAAACGCCATGCGACCAGAAACCTGGGCGGCCTCGGCAATGTCACGGGCAAGCTCGGGCGAGCTCGTGGTGAGGTCGATCAAGACCGCGCCGGGCTTAGTGCACGCGAGCAGGCCGTCGCCCGCCAGGTAGAGTTCCTCGACCTCGGAGGGATAGCCCACCATGGTAAAGACGACATCGGCGTTCGCCGCGGCATCGGCCGGCGTATCTGCCCAGACGGCGCCGCGCTCGATAAGCGCCGCCGCCTTGGACTTGGTGCGGTTGTTGACCGTGACGGAATAGCCGGCGTCCAGAATGTGGCCGGCGATGGGGGCACCCATGATTCCGGTGCCAATGAATGCGACGGAGAGCTTGTTTGCCATGAAACCTTTCCTTTTGGGTTGGGTGTTGTTACCAGGTTGAATACTCGGTGCCAGCGTTTGGGCTGTGAGTCGAGGGCGATTACGGACGCAGCGCTTGCCTACTGACCGCGCACGCGGCGGGCGATACGGTCGGAAAGCGACGCCTTGTCGGCGCGGTTCTTACCCCAAAACGCGCAGCCCACCATGCCGGAGCCCACGTGCGAGCCGATGGTGGGACCCACGGAGCCGCGAATGATCGTGACGTCGGCGCAACCCTCCTCCTTGCGGATGGCGGCTTCGAGCCAGTCACCATCCTTTTCGGCATCGGCCGTCATGATGGCGATGGGCATGGTGCGATCGGGCACGTAGTTCTCGCGGAACGACTTGAGGATGGACTTGAGCGCCTTCTTGCGGCCGCGGTTGACGCCGATCAGCGACAGCGAGCCGGCCAGGTCGTAGGAGAGCTCGGGCTTGACGTCGAGCTTTGCCGTGAGCTGCGCCGCCGCGGGCGGAATGCGGCCGCCGGCAGCCAGTGCGTCGAAGCTCTCGAGCGTAAAGTAGCCGTGGACGTAGGTCTTTGCCTCGTTTGCCCAATCGACCAGCTGCTTGGCGGTCAGTCCCGCCGAACGCTGGCGCACGGCCTCGAGCGCCAAGAGCGCGCCGGTCGCGCAGGGCAGAGCGTTGTCGACCACGTACAGCTCAAAATCGGGATACTCGGCGCGCACGGCATCTGCCGCCTGGCACGCGGAGTTGTAGCTCGACGACAGCGCCGAGGTAAAGCACAGGTAGACCGTGGGCGTGCCCTCTTTGGCGCACTCGGTAAAGAACTCGATATAGCGACCGAGCGACACAGCCGAGGTGGACACGCGGGCACCAGCGCGCATGCGGTCGTAAAACTCCTTGGGCGTGATGCTCGACCAGATGTCGTCTGTGCGCTCCTCGCCATCGATAATGAAGGGGAAACCCAGGATATCGACATCGAGGTTCGCGGCGACCTCGGGGCTAAAGTCGCAGCAGGTATCGACGACGATGCGGCAACGGTCCGAATGACCGGTAGATGCGGCCTTGTCCATCAAAGCGACTCCTTACGTAAAAAGGCGGCCACCCGCATGGGATGGCCGCCAACCGTTAACTCATGCAAGTTAACGTATTTTACTCGTCAAGTGTTTCGATGCGGGGCTTGATGATGCCATATCCACCATTCTTACGGTGATACACCACATTGATAAGGCCGGTCGTCGCGTTCTCGAACACGTAGAAGTCGTGGCCGAGCAGATCGGTCTGCACCAGCGCCTGCTCCTCAGTCATCGGGGTGACGTCGATAACCTTCTCGCGGACGAGCAGGTCGTCCTCCTCCTCGGGCAGCAGCAGGTCGGCCAGATCCTCGACGCGCTCGACCGGCGCGACATCCGCGGCGCTGGCACCGCCCTGGCGGTTGTCCACGACCTTGGTCTTGAACTTGCGCAGCTGGCGGGTGACCTTATCGGCGGAGAGGTCGATGGCGGCGTACATATCTGCACCGTGCTCGGCAACGCGAATCACCGAACCGCGGGCACGAACCGTGACCTCGACGATTGCCGGGTTGGGGTTCGAGGGGTTCTTCTCATAGCGAAGTACAACGTCGACCGTCATGGGCTCGATATCGAAAACCTTGAGCGCCTCGCCGATCTTCTCATCCACATGCGCACGCAGAGCATCGGTTACCGTCGTCTTGCGTCCAGAAACCTTGATATCCATACGTGGCTCCAATCTGCCTCGGGGACTTACCGTACTGGCTATGTACCCATTGCCGTGTATTTAATCACGCGGATTCCTAAAGACCCGAATAACGATTGCTTGATACCGCATACCGAAGTCTCGCACTTTTCTGTGGCAAAGTGCGCTATAGGAGGGAGCCGACAGATTTGTATTTGGTCCCGAAAATTAGCTTTGACCTGCTGGTTTTATAGGGATGAAAAAGCCGGACTCCCCTATTGGAGAAGCCCGGCAGTGCGTGTTGAAACCGTGAAGAAGTGTCCTTTCCAACGTATAGGAGACACCACCCCTAGCAATAACTAGCTATTGAGTTTGTTAATGTCGTCGTCGGTGATGGTGCCTTCCTGGCTGGACGAGTTGTCCTCGGAGGATGCGGTCTCATTGTTGGAATCGGAGGACTCGCTGCCGGAGGACATGGTCTCACTGGACTCAGAGTCACCCGGCTGCACGCTAGCGCCCGAAACCGTCTTAGTGGTGAGGTCGTAGGGCATCGTGCCATACCAGACGCAGTGGACTGCCTCGAGCGTACCGTCGACCGTGATGTCGTCGAGGGCGTCGCTCACGGCACGGCACAGTTCGTCATTGGACGAGGCGCCCGCAACACCAAGCGTCGAGGGCGCCTCGAGCGCACCGACATAGGAGACCTCGCTCATCAGGCGTGCAAGGTAGCCGCCGGCCGTGGAGTCGCAGATCACATAGTCGACCTCGCCGGACTCGAGCGCCTCAAAGCACTCGTTGATGTTGGAGTAGGTCTTTTGGTTGGCGGTGATGCTCTGCTTAGCAAGCGCCTCCTGCGAGGCCGAGGACATCTGAACGCCCAGGGTGGACGTGTTAAGGGTATCGGTGGAAACGCTTAGCGACCCACCATCGCTAGTTTTACCGAACACGGAAGTGGCATCGTACAGGCAGGTGCCGAGCGAGCTAATGTCCCCGTCCGTGGAGTTAATCTCGCCGATAAAGATATCGGCCTTTTTGTCGCCGAGCGCGGAACCTGCCGAAGACGCATCGACAAAGGAGACCTTAAGGCCCATGCGGCTTGCGAGGGCGCGGGCGGCGTCAACCGCATACCCCGTGAGCTCGCCGTCGGCGTCCTGCATGGCCTGCGGCGCATCGGAAGTATCGAGGGCGACCGTCAGGGTTCCGGGAGTGACCAGGGCGTCGTCCGACACCGCCGGCGTGACGGTCTCGTACTCGATCTGGTCGATCGTGGGAGTCGTGAACGTAGACAGCGGGTTGAACGCGCATCCGCTCAGGCCCAAAACGGCGATGACCGCTGCGGTCCCAGCACCTAACCGAGCCGCGTGCATCAAGCTGCCCCTCACCATGTCCACTACCCTGCCTTCTGTGTCGTATACGATCCGTGCGTTGCGCGGAATATCAGGTTGTTCCCACCAGCTGACCTGGTATTTGACCCCACACTTGCGCACCGGGGTGTTTGCTCGGGAGGCCGCAGCCACCTTCACGACTGACCCGCTCGCCCGCGAGGCGGTATTGCCCCAAAGAAAGTAGAACGGACGGTGCGGCTTACATCTAGGACGCGCCATGATCGCGCCGCGCGCACGCGGTCGCTTACGTGGATCCCTTTGACCGCGTCTGTCTTGGACTAGGACGGGCATTTCGTCCGTCCGCAACCACAGCCTGGCAGGAACGTAGCGCATTATAGCTAAGTTCAAGCTAAAGTTTAAGGTTAGGGGCGTTATTCGCATCGCGAGTACAGATTTCGCAGGTCGGGGCGGACCGCACACGCTCTGATTGAGCCCGTCACTCCCCTATGGAAAGCCTCAACACACCCGTCTTGGGGCGCCGTGGCCAAAAAATAGCAAATATGAGTACCGTTACCAATTTAGTAGCAGGAGTTTTTGGCTCTGCAAGCTGTTTTCACGCTCTATAACGTCAGATTGATGCCAGGATATTCCACATTTGTTTAATAACTTTCTAATTTACCCCATCTTCCAGTCCCAAAATCCCTGATTTTACTGTTACTGAATTTGTAGCAGTACTCATATTTGCTATATTTTGGCCAGAGCATATATCCAACTCCCTGTTTCAGAGCATTGTTAGGCGGGTTTAAGCCCAAAACACGCCCGCAGCGTGTTAAGCAGCGCCTCTTGCTTTTTCCTGCGGGCATCGACACGATTCCGGTACCGCTTTCGCATACGCTGGTGCATGCGCCATGCGAGTGCTTCCATCGCTTCCATGTCACAGAGCATTTCGTTGTTGACCGTCGCGACCTCGATTCCCATAGTAATCAAGCCCGTGTTGCGCTTTTCATCATGGATACGTCCCCTCCGAGAAGAATGGCCCAGCTCACCGTTGTATTCCAAGTCAAACCGGGCTGCTTCCTGAAAGGCATCGCAAACCACATGCGGCATCCCCGAGATCGCCTGTGCACGGTCGTTGAACTCGATCTTGTAGTCGGTCTTAAAGGGACCACAGGCAAATCCGCCATAGGAAAACGGAAGCGAAAACATGGCAAGCATGATGCACTCCATGGGTGAACGCAGGTTTTCCGACAGATAGGGACACAGCCGCCGCAGCTGCTTGGCCGCGCTCCCCTTGCATGCCGCGAGGTAATCTACCAGGCAATCGGGTGTCAGCACGGACTCGATCTCAAAGTAACCGACATCTGGCGGCTGGTCTTTGTCCTTTGCCAATTTGTTCACGACAGGCGAGGTGTAGGGAGGCAGATACTTCCCGCGGTCACTCAGTGAAATCTTAGAGCACAGCTCCTGGGCCAGGGCAAATGCCTGGATGCAGCCGACCTCGCGCACGACGGCTACGCAAAGGGCCTCGGGAGATAGACTGTACACCCCCGGTTCCACCTCTAGAATCGAGCCGGCGGGCAACTCGGAGCATACGGACCAGCTCACGCCAAGAATACGGCGGCGCTGCGCTGCAGACCCTACCAGCAAGCACAAATCCTCTTGCGCCTCGCCGCTTGCGGCCCCAATCCGCACCAAATCGGGAAGATAGATGTCCTCGGTCGAGGGCGACGATGTGCGCAGCACACGGCGCTCTTCATCGGGATTAAGGTCCTTCCAGCTTATGTAGCCCATCTGCCGGCGCTCGGCGCGCATCATGCGTAGCGCCGAGGCGCCAGTTAGGATTACGGAAGCCGCTAGCTGCTCTTTTGTCGGTTTGTTGCACCACCTGATTGTTACCGCCACATGAATCACCCCTACCAAACACGTGCGATAGCAAGGCCATCGACTGCCGCAGCGCCGGCGCGCTTGAGTTCCGCCGAAGCCGCGGCCATCGTCGCGCCCGTGGTGATAACGTCATCGATAAGCAGCAGGTGGCGGCCGTGCACGTCCTCAACCGTCTCATACATGCCTTGGGCACGCTCGCGGCGCTCCTCACGACCGAGTTCGCGCTGGTCGCCATGGCCGTACTTGACCAGGGCGTCCAGCAACGGCACGCCCGACAGCTCGCAAAATGGGCGCGCAATGGCCTCCATATGATCAAAACCACGCCGCCGAAACGCTACCGCCGTCGCAGGCACAAACACCACCGCATCCGCACCGGACAGCACACCTCCATAGCGATCGGGCGCTACGACCTGGGCATGCAGGGCGGTGTCGTAGAGCAGCTCCGCCAGATACGGAGCCAGACGTCGCTCGCCCGCATCCTTGTACGCTTTAATGATGCGCGGCAGCGGATGCGCATAGACGGCGCACGCCAGGCAGCGGTCGAGCGCCTCCGCCATTGCCGAGGACGTGCCCTCGACCGAACACTCAGTGCACAGCAAATCCCCAAACGGGGCGCCGCATCGGGTGCAGCTATGACGTGGGTCGATGAGCGTGAGCGCGGTCAGGCAGTCTTGGCAAATAAGCGCACCGGCGCGCTCGCAGCCGGTACATCGTGTTGGCGACAATGCCTCGAGCGCCTCGTACGTCGCGCGCTCGGCAAACGGTAGCAATTCGTCCGCAAACGGTAGGGCGCCGGCGCCCTGCAGACGGCTCAATATGTTCAGATGGCTCTTCAAGACACAACCCTCCCTACGTTCGGTCGCAGGGAGGGTTGTTGATTCGGCGCTATGATACCCCGATGCGCTCGGGGCAAGGCGGGCTAAATCCGCTCGCGGGCGTTATTCGCCGGCGGGCGGTTGTGGTGCGGACGAAGACGGGGTCGAGCCCTCGCCACCATCCTGGCGCGGCTTGCGGGAACGGCGACGGCGACGGCGCTTTTGACCCTGGTCGGCCGAGCCCTCGCCACCGCGATCCTCGCGCGGCTCGCGCTCGTCGCGAGCGGCGCCACGCGAAGCCTTGGCAGCCGCTCCCCCGCCATCTCCGGGACGACGGCGCGTGACCTTGACCTCGCCATCCGAGACCTGATCGGCCACGGAGGGCACTGAGGGCTTCTGCTGCGCGCCCGAGGAATGGCGACGGCGCGGACGCGGCGCGCGCTCCTCCTCGCCACGTGACTTGCCGCCCTTGTCGACAGGCGCATCGGAGGCCGAGGCGCCCTTGGAAGCGGCACCGGCCTCGCGAGCAGCTGCGGCGCGAAAGGCGTCCTCGCGCTCCTCGCTCGACAGATGACGACGGCGGCGACGTGTGGGGGTCATGCCACCGCCGCGATTCTGCTGCTGGGGCTGCTGAACCTCGCGCTCGCGAGAAGCGTTCTTGCCCGCGGGAGCGGCCTCGCCGGCATCGCCCGAACCCGCGCGCTTGCGGCGGCGACGTCCACCGGCAGCCTCCTCAGCCTCGGGTGCCTCGGCCTTGCCGCGACCCTTACCGCGGCCGCGACCCTCGCCCTGACCCTGACCGGCGCGAGCATCGGATTCGGCATCGCGACGACGGCGCTTGGGCATCGACGTGCCGGCAAGACGGTCGGCACTCGACAGGCCATCGCCCACGTCGACGCCGTTCTCGCGATCGAGCTCCATGAGCGCCAGGCGCATCTCGGGCGACTCAATGCGCTCGAGCACGTCGCGCGTCACGCAGTCGGGGCGGCAGTTGCAGCCCTGCTCGGCGGCCTTCTTTTTGCAACCCTCCGAGCACGTCATATCGGCCAGGTTGACCTTAAAGACTTTGCCGTTCTCCAGGCGCAGCACCAGCTGCTCACGCGGCGTGTCATACTCCTGGATACGCGCCTTACCGAGCGGCGTATCGATGAGCGTCTTCTTTTTGGGCGCACGGCTCTTAAAGTCCTTGTACGCCTCGAACTCATAACGCAGGCAGCACATCAGGCGGCCGCACACGCCGCTGATCTTGGACGAGTTGAGCGGCAGGTCCTGCTCTTTTGCCATGCG
>CABTZA010000003.1 GCA_902489225.1 uncultured Collinsella sp. | reverse complement strand
GAGCGCCGTGGCTGTCACGAGATCAGTATCTGGAAGGACGGCGTCTGCTTGTAGCGGCAAGTGCGCCCAAGCATAGCGAGATGTCATCGGCCCCATCGGGAGTGTTCCCGGCGGGGCCTTTTCGTTTCATGGTTAAGTGAATATGTTGGTATGTCTGATAAACGTTCACCTATCTCATGGCTGTCCAGCATGGCACCTTTACCAGCAGAAAATAGGTGTGAGGATCTCAATTGTGTCCGTTCAGCGGTAAAAATCGACCGTTCAAGGATATTATTCAAGTGAACGTTCACCTGTCGTAAGCAATCGCGCATAATCTAACTAAACGTTCACCCTGAACGCTGGGCAGACAGATGTCAGTGTGGACTCAACTGTCTTGTTACAAGACAATCGAGAAAAGAGAGGGAGCTCGATGACTAATAAGATCGGAAAAAAGCGTAAGATCACATTCTGGACGCGCTTGGGCTTTGGTATGGGCGGTATGCTCAATTCCGGTGCCCTGACCTTTACGCACAGCTACATGGTGCTGTTCCTGTCCACGGAGTGTGGCCTGTCCGCAGGCGAGGCTGCACTGATCAGCTCGTTTGCCATCTATGTCAACGCCATTCTTTGCCCGCTGATGGGCTTTGTGGCCGATAACTTCTATGCCACCAAGATTGGCCGCATCTTTGGTCGTCGTCGTTTCTGGATCTTGCTGGCCATCCCGATGATGATCGCCGAGCCGCTCATCTTCGTGGCTACGCCGTTTGGCTTCCCGTACTACTTTGTGCTGTACCTGATCTACAACGTCGCGTACACGTTCTGCACCGCCAACCTGTCGCCGCTTACCATCGAGATGACCGACGACTTTAAGGAGCGTACGTACCTTACCGGCTACAAGCATCTCTTTGGTAACGCCGCCGGCTTCCTGATGGCAGCACTCGTCGGCTTTGGCTTTGGCACCTTCGGCGAGACCAACCCGTTTAGCTACTTCATCATCGCTACGATCAACGCTTCGGTCATGGCAATCTCGCTGCTCTGCGTGTACCTGTCCACGTGGGTGCACACCCCCGAGGAGGTCGCTCAGGAGAAGATCGAGAGCGTCGGCGAGGGCATCAAGAAGTTCTTCATCGACGTTATCTCCACTTTCCGCAACAAGTCCTTCCGCAAGGTCCTGTATGCACAGGTCTCCACGAAGCTTGCTGCTGCCTGCTGGTCTGCCTGCCTGTCCTTCTTCATCGTCTACTGCCTGCAGATTCCTAAGTCCTACGAGTCCGTGATGGAGATGCCTGGCAAGGTCGTCGCTATCGTCTGCACCGCCATCTGGGTCGCCCTCATGGCCAAGAAGGGCTTCCACAAGTCTTGGTACCTCGCAAATGCCGGTTGCGCTGCGTGCATCATTGCCTACAACTACTTCGCCTTTGGTCAGATCAACGGCACCTCCACGGTCGCCATCGCCATGATCGCCTACCCCATCATCTTCGCCATCTGGAAGTTCTTCTACGTCGGCTTCCAGTACCTGCCCGATGTTCTGCTCAACTACATCCCCGATGTCGATGAACTCATCACCCTGCGTCGTCGCGAGGGCATCTACAGCTCCGCGCAGCAGCTCTGCCAGCAGATCGCCCAGGCTATCGCCGTCAACGTGTGGGCTATCGTCCTTGCTGCCTCCGGCTTCATTCAGACCGCCGGCAATAGCGACGCCGTGACCCAGCCCGCTACCGTGCCTCTGTATATCTGCGGCTACATGATCATCGGCTGCGCCGGCTTCTTCCTGCTTGCGGCCGTCCTTGCCCGCGGCATCAAGATCGACAAGGAGCAGTGCGACATCCTTTGCGACGAGATTCACCGCGTCAAGGAGGGTGGCAAGATGGCCGACGTCAAGCCCGAGGTCAAGGCGCTTTGCGAGGAGCTCTCCGGCTTTAAGTACGAGGACTGCTTTGCCCACAACAACGTTGGCTTCCAGGACGGTAGCGTAACCCCCGCCGAGTAAGGCCGACATATCGTCCAAATCACAGGGCCGTGCCACCGGAATTCCGCCGGCAGGCACGGCCCTTTTTTAACAGCGTACAATTTGCCTTTAGAGCATCTTTTTGAGGGAGAAATCCATGGAGACGAACGTTATCTGGCGCAACGCCCGCGCGGCCGTGATCGAGCTTGACGACGGCGGCTACTTTACCTGTGCCGATACGTGGGAGATCTTTGTCAACGACGAGCCCGCCGGTACCACGAATACGGTCGAGACCTATGTCGACGGCCTGATCCCCGGCAAGCGCAACCTGGTTCGTTTTGTTTGTGGCGAGCGTGAGCTGAGCGTAGGTGTCACCACGCCGGCTGAGCCCTTTACCATCAACGTTCGCGACTGTGGCGCCAAGGGCGATGCCGAGCACGACGACACCACCAACATCCAGGCTGCCATCATGGCCTGCCCCAAGGGCGGGCGCGTGCTGATCCCCGCCGGTAGTTATCGCATCAAGTCCCTCTTCCTTAAGAGCAATATCAACATCGAGCTCGCCGAGGGAGCGGTGCTGTTGGCCCGTCACGATCGCGCGGCGCTTGCCTACATTCCGGGCACGGTCACAGGCGACGAGGGCGCCGGGCATGCCGGCACCGATATGCTGCCCCTGGGCCGCTGGGAGGGCGAGAGTTTCTCGACCTACTGTTCTACCTTTACGGGTCTGGGCGTGCACGACGTGTGCATCTATGGTCGCGGCGCGATTGACGGTCAGACCGATTTTGCCGAGGACAACTGGTGGAACAAGGACTTTAAGAACATCTTCCGTCCCGAGGAGGGCCGCGAGGTCGCCCGTCCGCGCATGATCTTCCTGTCCGAGTGCCAAAACGTGAGCCTTGCCGGCTTTACCGTGCGCAACAGCCCGGCGTGGAATATCCATCCCGTCCTGTGCGAGCATGTCGATGCGCTTTGCCTGTCGATCGAGGGTCCCAAGAACTCCCACAACACCGACGGTTTCGATCCCGAGAGCTGCGGCTTTGTCCGCATCCTTGGCTGTCAGTTCTCGGTGGGCGACGACTGCATCGCCATCAAGAGCGGCAAGCTGGGCATTGAGCCCGAGCTTCGTCCCGCCACGCACGACGTGCTGATCTCTCACTGCTACATGCACGATGGTCACGGCGCCGTGGTCCTGGGTTCAGAGGCTGCCGGCGGCATCAAGGACCTTACCGTGAGCAAGTGCCTCTTTGAGCGCACCGACCGCGGCCTGCGCGTCAAGACCCGCCGCGGGCGCGGCAAGGATGCCGTCAACGAGGGCATTACCTTTGAGCACATTCGCATGGATGAGGTGCTCACGCCCTTCGTGGTCAACTCCTTCTACTTCTGCGACAAGGACGGCAAGACCGATTACGTGCAGTCTCGCGAGACGCTGCCTGTCGACGACCGCACGCCCGGCTTTGGTGCCACGACGTTTTGCGATATCGAGGCCACTAACTGCCACGCGGCCGCTGCCTACATCACGGGCCTGCCCGAGAGTAAAGTAACGCGCCTGACGTTCCAGGATGTCCACGTGACCTTCGCGCCGGATGCCGAGCCCTTTGTCCCGGCCATGGCCTGCGGCGTTGAGCCCATGGTGTGTCAGGGCATCATTGCGCAAAACGTCAAGGTACTCGATCTGCAAAATGTGGTGATCGAGGGCCAGGACGGCGAGGAACTGCAGCTCCAGAACGTCGACAAGGTTGTCCGTTCCTAACTCGGGTTGATGACCAGGGCTGCATTGTCGGATAAATCGGCAATGCAGCCCTTGTGCGATACGGCCGTGTGCGCTGCGCTACGCATCATGGTGAAAGGGAATACATGCTCAATAAAACGATTCCTGTCGGGGTCGATGGCTCGTCTGCCACGATTACGTCTTATGTTTTTGCCCCGACCGAAGATGCTTATGCTTTAAAACCGCTGCCTGCAGTTGTGGTCGTGCCAGGAGGCGGCTACGATCACGTTTCGCCGCGCGAAGGCGAGCCGGTAGCGCTCCGTTTGTTGGCGATGGGCTACCAAGCGTTTGTACTGAACTATTCGGTTGCTCCGGCTGTCTATCCGCTGGCATTGCAAGAACTCGCGCGGGCGGTCGATACCGTCCGAAGCCATGCGGCAGAGTACTGTGTCGATCCTGATCGGATTACGGTCATGGGTTTTTCGGCCGGTGGGCATCTAGTTGGCTTGCTCGGGGCGCTTTGGGACCAACCCTGGCTTGCAGAGTCGATTTCGGCATCGCCTGAGTCGATTCGGCCTGACACACTTTGCTTGGGCTATCCGGTCGTAAGCTCGGGGGCCTATGCTCATCGTGGTTCGTTTGAACACCTAACGGGTGCCGATGGCGCTTTAGCTCAAAAGTTGTCGATCGAGAATATGGTGGGCGATGGCTTCCCCCGTACGTTCTTGTGGCATACCGCCGAGGATGCATCGGTACCAGTTCAAAATAGCCTCCTTCTTGCGCAGGCTCTTGCCGACCACGGGATTGGCTTTAGCCTACATGTCTTTTCGCATGGAAAGCATGGGGCATCGCTCGCCACGGACCAAACGGCATTTAAGGGCTGCGCCGAGCATATTCAGCCACAGGTTCAGGGCTGGCCTGAACAGTTCGTTGCATGGGAGCGTGATGGACGATGAGCGAAAGTATCTATACGCTGCGCGTTTCGAGGGCTGCGGCAGGAGCGTATCCAACGATTTCCGATGCCTTGGCGGCAGCCGATCAGCTCTATCCGGATGCCGAGCAACCGGTGATGATTCGCGTCGAGCCGGGTGAGTACCGCGAGCGGGTCGAGATTCGTCGCCCGCATGTGACGATTGAGGGAGAGACGGCCGATAGCGTGCGTATCATGGGCGGCCTGGGTGCCAAGACGCCTTCGGAGGACGGCTCGGGCGCGGACGGCACGCTCGGCACGTTTAGGACCTATACCGTTTTGGTCGATGCCGACGACGTGCGGCTCGAGAACCTAACGATCGTAAATGATGCCGGCGATGGGCGCGAGGTCGGTCAGGCGATTGCCCTGTATGCCGATGGCGACCGTCTGGTTGTCGATGCCTGCTGCATTAAGGGGCACCAGGACACACTGTTTTTGGGTCCGCTGCCGCCGCATGAGGTCAAACCGGGCGGGTTCATAGGACCCAAACAGTATGCGCCGCGCCGGGTGGGGCGCCAATATTTCCGACGTTGCCGGATCGAGGGCGATGTCGACTTTATCTTTGGCGGCGCGCGTGCCTACTTTGAGGGGTGCGAGATTCGCTCGCTCAACCGCGATATGGATGTCAACGGGTATGTAACGGCAGCCTCCACGCCTAAAGGCGAGCCGTACGGATTTGTGTTTCATGGTTGTTCGTTTACAGCTCCGGATGGCGTGGCGCCGGATTCGGTCTACCTGGGCCGTCCTTGGCGCGAATGGGCGCAAACTGCGCTGATCGATTGCTGGCTGGGGCGACATATCAAGCGCGAAGGCTGGTGGGATTGGAATAAGCCGGCGGCGCACAGCTGCGCGCAGTATGCTGGCGCAATCCTGCATGGGCCGGCGGGTGATACTACCGACTGGGTGCCGTGGGCAAATAAACTCGATGTGATGGCTGCCGTCGGGTACGCTCGCGAGCAGGTGCTTGCCGGTGGGGATGGCTGGGATCCCGAGGGCGGCGACGGTGATGCGGTTGAGACGGCTGGGCTATCTGCCAATGGCCGCACCGTGCACATCGAGACGTACTGCGAAGACGAGCCTGCGCTGCGTGCCCGGCTGAAGCGCGAGGGACGTTCGGCTGCTTTTACGGGCAAGACTCCTGCAGATTTTGAGGCGTGGAAGATTGCGACCAGGACTCGTCTGTACGATGTTTTGGGCCTTTCGCTTATGGACCGCGTCCCGATTGAGATTCGTGAGCTCAGCCGCGTGCGGGTTGCCGGCGGCATCGTGCGCACCCATGCGATGCTGCAGGTGGAGCGCGACGTTTGGATGCCGTTCTACCTGCTCGAGCCGCAGTCGCCTAAGCTCGATGCGTGCGGCCGCAAGTGTTGCTATATCTGCCCGCATGGCCATCAGGGAGCGGGTGCTGCAAGCGTAGCCGGTGTTGCGGGCGTGCCGGCGGTCGATGATGCCGTGCGTAAGTTCAATTACGACTACGGTCTGCGTTTGGCGCGTATGGGTTACGTGACCGTCTGCCCCGACGCACGCGGTTGGGGATACCGTCGTGACTGGAAGGGCCAGGGCGATGACGAGAACAGCTACCTGCGCGGTACGTGTCTGAATCAAGCACGTATGGCCGAGCCGCTGGGTCTTACGGTTGCGGGCCTCAACGTCTGGGACAACATGCGCTTGATCGATTACTTGGAGGCGCGCGGCGACATTGCCATGGATGACCTGGGTTGCTTTGGTTTTTCGGGTGGCGGCTACATGACGTTGTACCTGGCCGCACTCGACCCGCGTGTGCGCAAGGCGTTTGTCTCGGGCTATCTGTACGGTGTCGACGATTCGCTGCTGCATCTCAATGGCAATTGCAGCTGCAACTACACACCCGGACTTTGGCGCTTACTCGACATGGGCGATATTGCCTCGCTCATCGCGCCGCATCCGCTGCTGGTGCAAAGCTGCGAAGAGGATCATCTGAACGGTTCGCGCGGGCTGAAAAATGTTGACGAGCAGCTCGAGATCGTGCGCGATGCCTACAAGTTGCTGAGCCGCAGAGATGGCCTGCGGCACGAGGTGTGTCCGGGTGAACACCATCTGGGCGTGGCACATCTTGCCGAGGATATCGAATGGCTCGATTCGCACGTTGCGGAATGCGCCCGTGCATAGCCCCTCGGCATGCTGCGAATAAACGGTACGTTCCTGTATGACCGCCGATGGGCGGATGAGGAGAAGATTATGGAAACGAAGAGTTTGAGTGAATCGACCATTTGCTGCTTTGGCGATTCGACCACATGGGGCGATAACGGATGCGGCGCAGGCGGCAACGACATCTCTTGGACTTCGCATCTGGGCGCGTTGCTGGGAGGCGCGGTCGTCGAGAACTTTGGCATCAAGGGTTCGCGTATCGCCATCAAGGCCGACCGTACCGATTCGTTTGTCGAGCGCCTTGACGGTATCGACGATGCGGCCGATATCTACATCGTCTTTGGCGGCGTCAACGACTTTAGCCGCAACGTGCCGCTTGGAGAGCTCGGCAGCACGGACGTACATGAGTTCTATGGTGCACTCGATTACCTGATCCGTACCATCACGGCGCGCTCGCCCCAGGCAAAGCTTGTGTTTATGACGCCGTGCAAGACGAGCGGCAAGCACGAGAAGGATATCCCGGCAAGCGACGAGCTCAACCACCTGGGGTTGACGCAGGTCGCCTACGTGCGAGCGATGCTCGAGGTTTGCGACCGCTACTCCGTGCCGGTGATTGACCTGTATGCGCAAAGCGGTATCAGCCCGTTTTTGCCGGAGCACCGCGAGCTCTATATGCCGGACGGTCTGCATTACAGTCCTGCCGGCTATGAGCGCCTGGCGCATCGCATCGCCGCGGGTCTCACCGCCGTTTGCCGCTAAAAGTCTGCCGTTCGCGAGGAATATAGGGTTAACGTTCACCCTATATTCCTCGTTCGCGTTACACTAGGGGTAACGTTCACCTATCGTTTATGTCAGAGGGGACAGCAATGGGTTGCAATCAAATCCTGGACCGTTATATCGAGCAGTTGATCGAAACCTCTACGCCGCAGGCGCCGGCTTGGAATATCGAAAAGATTCGCGCCGGCAAGGAGAACACCTGGAACTATATCGACGGCTGCATGATCAAGGCGCTCATCGAACTGTACGAGATCACGGGTGAGCAGCGCTACCTGACCTTTGCCGACGACTATATCGATTTCTTTGTCCAGGACGACGGCACCATCAAGCATTACAACCCGCAGGAGTACAACCTCGATAACGTCAATGCGGGCAAGACCCTCTACAAGCTCTATGACCTGGTGGGCAAGCCCAAGTATCGCGCCGCCATGGATACCATCTATCGTCAGCTCGAAACCCAGCCGCGTACCAAAGAGGGCGTGTTTTGGCACAAGGCCGTCTACCCCAACCAGATCTGGCTCGACGGCATGTATATGGCGCAGCCGTTCTACATGCAGTATGAGCTGAGCTTCCACAACCGTCGTGCCTGCTCGGACAGCTTCCATATGTTCCAGGTTGTGCATGACCTGATGCGCAACCCCCTCAACGGTCTGTACTATCACGCTTACGACGCGAGCCGCAAACAGTTCTGGTGCGACCCGGTCACCGGCCTTTCGGCTAACTTCTGGCTGCGCGCCGAGGGCTGGTTTGCCATGGCACTCATCGATACCTGGGAGCTCATGCCGCCTTTGATGTCAGCCGAGAAGGACGAGATTCGCAAGATGTTCCACGACCTGATCGACGCCATGCTGCCGTATCAGGACGAGAAGACCGGCATGTGGCATCAGGTCATCAACCTGCCCAATATCGCCCCCAACTACCTGGAGGAGTCTGGTAGCGCGATTTTTGCCAATGCCATCATGAAGGGCGTGCGTCTGGGCGTGCTGGGCGAGCGTTACTACCAGTACGGCCGTCGCGCCTTCGACGGCATCTGCGAGACCTGCCTGTCCGAGTATGACGGGCAGCTGGCGCTCGACAACATCTGCCTGGTTGCGGGCTTGGGAAACACCGCGCACCGCGAGGGCACGTTTGATTACTACATGAGCGAGCCCGTGGTCAAAAATGATGCAAAGGGTGTGGCGCCGCTGGTGCTTGCCTATATCGAGACCATGCATCACGACAAGCTGGCCGGTAAGCGCGATCCGCTCGCCCCCTCGGGCGTGTGCTCCATCGAGGACCCGTTTGGCGGATACACCCCGGGCATCAACGCTCATAAGGGATGTGAATAACGTGGGGGCTATTACTCCGGGTGTACGTTTGCACGACCTTCCGCAGGGGACCGTCGAGGAACGCATTCGTATGGCGGGAGAGCTGGGCTTTTCGTGCATTCAGCTGCCGAGCAAGGTGCTCTACGCATCGATGGGGATCGATCGAGGCGGCCTGACCCGCGAGCTTGCCGACCATTTGAGCGCGGTGCTCGACGAGGCGGGCGTTTCGGTCGCCGTGCTCGGGTGCTATAAGAATCTGGCGACGCCCGATCGCCAACAGCTCATGGATAACTTTGCCGAGTACGAGGCATGCCTGAACTTTGCCCAGATGCTCGGCGGCTGCCCGGTGGGTACCGAGACCGGTCGCCCCAATGCGCAGAACCGCGTCGCGGACGACCGCATGACCGACGAGGCACTCGATACGTTTGCAGACGGGCTTGCACGCGTCTGCGATCGGGCCGAGGCCGTGGGCGGGCAAATACTGATCGAGCCTGGCTGGAACGAGACGGTCAACACGCCGGATCGCTGCCGTGAGGTGCTGGAGCGCGTCTCGAGCCCGTCGCTCGGCGTGATCTACGACCCGGTATCGCTGCTGCACCCCAGTGTCGTTGACGAAGCGCAGGAAATCACCGCGTGCATGCTCTACTTATGCGGCAGTAAGATCCGCGTGCTGCACGCCAAGGATTTTGAGGTCGTTGATAACGAGGACGAAGCCGGATGGTGCGACGGTACGGGTTCACGCCTGGTGTGCCACGGCGTGGGCGAGACGGGCCGCTATGACTTTGAGCCCGTGGTGGCCTGGGCTGCCGCCGCCTGTCCTGGGATTCCCTGCGTGGTCGAGAACAGCGTGCCGGCGACGGCGGCTGACTGCCTGGCGACACTCGAGCACATGTCCGCTCGCTGCGGGGCTTCGCATCGCGAGCTATAGCATTGGCTTTTGCCGTGTCGGCAGATTGAGATTACCTGCATGGGGGCGGCGGTGAAGGGTCTTTATCGTCGCCCCATTGGATTGCATTAAAAAGGGGAGTTGCGTGGCTATCCACATTGTCGAAGAGGCGAATCGTTGCCTAGGTTGTAAAAGGGCGTTCTGTCAGATTAAGGGCTGCCCGGTTCAGACGCCTATTCCGCAGGTCATCGACCTGTTCAAACAGCGTCGTCTAGAAGAGGCGGGCGAGCTATTGTTCCAGAACAATCCCATGAGCGCGGTCTGCTCCATGGTGTGCAATCATTCGGGCCAGTGCGAGGGCGCTTGCATCCAGGGCCGCAAGGGCGCGCCGGTGCATTTCTCGAGCATCGAGAACTATATCTCGACAGCGTATTTGGATCGTAAGGAGTGGACGCCCGCGCCGTCGTGTGGCAAGCAGGTCGCTGTGGTCGGCTCCGGCCCAGCCGGCATTACCGTGGCAATTAAGATGGCGCAGCTGGGTTGCGCCGTCACTGTTTTTGAGCAGCGGCCCGAGATCGGCGGTGTGCTGGAGTACGGTATCCCCGAGTTCCGCCTGCCCCGTGCGCTCGTGCAAAAGTATCGCCACGTGATGTGCTCGCTTGGCGTGCGCGTGCGCCCCTCGACCACCATCGGTGGCGCGCTGCATATCGACGACCTGCTGCGCGACGGCTACGATGCGGTCTTTGTCGGTACTGGTACCTGGCGAGCTCGAAAGCTGGGTATTCCCGGCGAGTCGCGCGGCAACGTGCTGTTTGGTATCGATTATCTGGTCGATCCCACGAGCGTGGCAATCGGGCAGAACGTGGCGGTTATCGGCGCCGGCAATGTGGCCATGGATGTTGCCCGCACGGCCCTGCGCTCGGGTGCCCGCAAGGTCACTGTGTATGCCCGATCGCGCCATATCTCTGCCATCGATGACGAGGTGGAGCTGACCGAGCTTGACGGTGCCGAGATTGTGCGCGGCAAGGCGATCTGCGCCATCGATGATAACGGTCCGGTGTTCGAGACGGCTATCTTTGACGAGGACAACAACGTGGTGGGCTATGAGGAAGAGCTCGACCATGTGTCCGCCGACACAGTTGTGATCGCGGCTTCGCAGGTGCCCAAGGACAAGCTTGTGCTTACGACGGGCGGTCTGGAGACCGATCATCGCGGCCTTCTTTCGGTCGACGAGTACGGTATGACCACCGTGCCTGGCGTCTTTGCCGCCGGCGACGTGGTTAACGGCCCGCTGACGGTTGTTCACGCCGTAGCCGGCGCCAAGCTCGCCGTCGAAGGCATGACTACCTATCTGGGCCTCTAACTCCATCCCACCCATCAGTTGCGGTGAAATACGGACTGTTTTGGCTGGCAAAAGTCTCATCTACTCCGTATTCCACCGCAACTTTTTGTGGGGATCGGATTAAAGGCGGGGGAGTGCGAGCGGGTACGGACGCAGCGGTTGCTGATACGATAAGTACGTTAGCAACTGCCGCCGAGCGGCTTAAACGAAAGGAAGCCTGTATGGAGTCATCCGCCTACCCGATGCTCTTTAGCCCGATCAAGGTCGGTACGACCGAGGTCAAGAACCGCGTCTTTATGCCGCCGGTGTCCACCAACCTGGCCGATCATGGCTATGTGACTGACGACTTGGTCGATCATTACCGTGCCCGTGCCAAGGGCGGCGTGGGCCTCATCATCACCGAGGTCGTGACGGTCGAGCCCACCTATACCTATCTGCCGGGTGACATGTGCTGCTACGACGACACGTTTATCCCCGGCTGGGAAAAGCTCGCCGCGGCCGTCCACGAGTACGGCTGCAAGATCATGCCGCAGCTCTTCCACCCCGCCTACATGGCCTTTAACATCCCGGGCACGCCGCGCTTGATCGCTCCGTCCTTTGTGGGCCCGTCTTACGCCCGCGAGGCACCGCGCCCCATCACGGTCGACGAGATTCACGAGCTCACGCATCAGTTTGGCGACGCTGCCGTGCGTATGCAGAAGGCCGGTGTCGATGGCGTTGAGGTCCACGCAGCGCACGCCCACGGTATGCTCGGCGGCTTTTTGACTCCGCTCTACAACAAGCGTACCGACGAGTACGGCGGCTCGCTCGATGCCCGCATGCGCTTCCTGCTCGAGGTCATCGCCGAGATTCGCGAGCGCTGCGGCAAGGACTTTATCATCGACGTCCGCATCTCGGGCGATGAGTACACCGATGGCGGTCTGACCCTCAACGATATGATTTATGTCTCGCGTCGCCTGGAGAAGGCCGGCGTCGACATGATTCATGTGTCGGGCGGCACCACCATCAAGCGCGGCTCCGCGATTCCCGCCGCCGGTACCCAGCAGGCCTCGCACGCCGCCTGCTCGCGCGAGATTAAGAAGCACGTCAACATTCCCGTCGCCACCGTCGGCCGCATCAACGAGGCCTGGATCGCCGAGGAGCTGATCGAGGACGGCGCTGCCGACATCTGCATGATGGGCCGCGCCAATCTGTGCGATGCCGAGTTCTGCAACAAGGCCGCTGCCGGCAACGCCGACGACATCCGCCCCTGCATCGGCTGCCTGCGCTGCCTGAACGGCATTATGTTCGGCAAGCGCATCTCCTGCACCGTCAACCCGGACGTGGAGCGCGACGAGGCTGGCTACGAACCTGCTGCCGAGGCCAAGAACGTGCTCGTTGTGGGCGCTGGTCCTGCGGGCATGGAGGCAGCCTATATTGCTGCCAAGCGCGGCCACAACGTGGTGCTCGTGGATAAGCAGGATGAGCCGGGCGGCGAGATGCGCATCGCGGCCGTTCCTCCGGCAAAGCAGGAGCTCACCCGCGTGATCAAGTACCAGTATCGTCGTCTGGCCGAGGCGGGCGTGAAGTGCGTCTTTGGTACCGAGCTCTCGGCCGAGGACATTCAGCGCGACTACGCGGGCTACGAGGTTGTCCTGGCTTATGGCGCTGAGCCCATCGCCCCGGCCTTCATGCAGGGCTTTAAGCAGGTTATGACGGCTGACGACCTGCTGGGTGGCAAGGCTTTCCCGGGCAAGAAGATCGTCATCGTGGGCGGCGGCACCGTCGGTTGCGAGACAGCAGATTACCTGGCCCCGCTGGTCAACGACCTGTCGCCGGCCAATCGCGATGTCACCGTCATCGAGATGACCAAGACGCTCGCTGCCAACGAGGGCGGTGCCGGTCGCGCGGTGCTCATCACGCGCATGCTCTCCAAGGGCGTCCACGTGCTGACCGAGGCCAAGGTGACCGAGATCACCGAGGACACCATCAGCTACGAAAAGGACGGCGAGGTCCACACCATCACCGGTGCCGATACGCTGGTGCTGGCGATGGGCTACCGTCCCAATACCAAGTTAGCCGACGACCTTGCCGCTGCCGGCGTTGCCACCCACGTGCTGGGCGATGCCAACAAGTGTGGCAACATCCGCGATGCCATCGGCGATGGCTATAAGGTTGCCTGCGAGCTCTAGTTAATCCCTTGGTGCATGGGGCCTGTCCCCGCGGCGTCAGTCGGTAGATAGTAAAAAGCGGCGGTCGTCCCGTACGTGGGACGACCGCCGCTTGCGTTAGCTGCAATGAGTTGTGCGATTAGAGGCCTAGGATCTCCTTGACCTTGGCGATGATGGCCTCGTCGGTTGCGTTGGCAAAGAAGTACTCCTGGAAGTGCTCGCCGGCAAGTGCGCCCTTCACCAGGTCCTGGTCGAGCTCGTCCAGGATGTCGACGAGCGGACGCATGGTCACAGCGCGGACGCCGTCGAGGATCTTCTTGTTGCGCTGCTCGGGCTCAACACGCTCGGCAGGATAGCCGTTGCCCGAACCAAAGCCAAAGAGCTTCTCGAAGGTGTACTCGAGATTGAGCTCCTGGCCCCAGCCGTTCTTGAGGGCGAAGGGCATGGCGACGGCGTTGCCATCGTTGACCTGGGCAAAGGTGTAGGCGTCGAGCGGGTCGGCAACGTGGCCGCACAGCACGCCGGGGAAGGAGTTGCAGGCGAGCATGGCGCCCTCGCCGGTGCCGCAGCCGGTCACGACGTAGTCGGCAGCGCCGGAGTTGAGCAGCACGGCGGCCAGGATGCCGTTCTGCACATAGGTGAGGGGCTTGGAGTCGGCGTCGGCATACATGCCATAGTTAAAGACGGTGTGGCCCATGGGCTCGACAACCTTCTTAAGGGCAGCCTCGATCATAGGGTTCTTGGAGTTCTGAGAGTTCTCATTGATCAGAGCGATTTTCATTGCGAATTACCTTCCTATTTCTAACTTGCGGTGGAATACGGACTGTTTTGCCTGATAGAAGCCAAAACCAATCCTTATCTCACCGCAACTCAAATGAAAAACGAGTGGATGAAACCTGATGTGGGCAGTTGCGGTGACGCTTATTGAGGCTGCTTTCCAATGTATGCGAGGATGCCGCCGTCGACGTAGAGGATGTGGCCGTTGACGAAGTTCGACGCGTCGGAAGCCAGGAACACGGCGGGGCCCTTCAGGTCCTCGGGCGTGCCCCAACGGGCGGCCGGCGTCTTGGCAATGATGAACTGGTCAAACGGGTGGCGGCTGCCGTCGGGCTGCGTCTCGCGCAGCGGTGCGGTTTGCGGCGTGGCGATGTAGCCGGGCCCAATGCCGTTGCACTGGATATTGGCCTCGCCAAACTCCGAGCAGATGTTCTTGGTGAGCATCTTGAGTCCGCCCTTGGCGGCAGCATAGCCGGCGATGGTCTCGCGACCCAGCTCGCTCATCATCGAGCAGATGTTGATGATCTTGCCGTGGCCCTTGGCGATCATGCCAGGCAGGCAGGCCTTTGACACGATAAACGGTGCGTTGAGGTCGATATCGACGACGCGGCGGAAGTCCTCGGCGCTCATGTCGAGCATCGGGGTACGCTGGATGACGCCGGCGTTGTTGACCAGGATGTCGGGCGTGGTGCCAAAGTCGGCCTCGATCTTGGCGATGAGCTCGGCGACGACAGTCTCGTCGGTGACGTCGGCAACATAGCCGTGAGCGTCAAAGCCCAGCTCACGGTAGTGCTTCTCGGCTTCGGCGACTTTGTCGGCGTGACGGGCGTTAAAGGCGATCTTGGCGCCGGCCTCTCCGAGCGCCTCGGCAATGGCCATGCCAATGCCGTAGGTGGCGCCGGTCACCAGTGCGACCTTGCCGTCCAGACGGAAGCTGTCCATAAGATCAGACATAGCGATCCTTTCAAAAGAAACGTTCATCTATATAAGTCTTGCTTTTCATACAAGGTCAGTATAGGTGAAGCAGCGTAATAGCCACCCCTTATTCCCTAAAATCAGGTGAACGTTCACTTTTAAAAGGCGAACGGTAGTCTCGCCCTTGCCGTGCGGACGTCTATTTGCTCTGTTCCTGCGCTCCCTCTGCGATCATGTTGCGGTTGTACACCAGATGCAGGTACATCGCGTCGTGCGCTGCGGTGGGATTGCGCGCGGCGATGGCGTCGGCCACGCCACGGTGGGTGCGGATGGTTTCCTCAACCAGCTTTTTGCCGGTCACGTCAATAAACAGGGGGACAGGCGCCTTGAGCACGCCCATTAGGCGGGGAACGACGAGGTTGCCGCAGCTTTCGGCAATTGCGATGTGAAACGCGGTGTCGGCGGCAGAATAGTCTTCGTCCCGCGCGGCCAAGTGCTCGGACTCATCGCAAAGCTCTTTAATGCAGATGATTTGATCGTCGGTCGCGTGCTCTGCGGCCATGCTGGCCATCTGCGGCTCGATCATAAAGCGCACTTCGAGCAGGTCGCGTGCCAGGCGCCTCTTGTCATCGATAAAGGTAAAGCCCAGCGGATCGTCGGCAACGCCGGGGTTTGATGCCACATAGGTGCCCGAGCCCTGTTTAATGCGCACGATGTTGCGCGACTGCAGCAGCTTCATAGCCTCGCGTACGGTGCTCCTGCCAGCACCCAGGCGCTCGACGAGCACAGCCTCCTTGGGCAGGCGGTCGCCTTGCTCAAGATGCTCATCCAGGATCAGTTGAATAATTTTCTCCGAAATCTGCTCGGGGAGTCCCGAATCGGCTCGTGCCACGCTTCACCTCATATCAAAAGAATTCATCAGAGCTATTCTAGCTCATTTAACAGAAGCCGCGGTGGTTCGCTCCGACAATGGAGAACTGTAAGTGGCCGTTTACCGTCAAAAACAGATCGTTCAGCAAATACATCAGATGTATTTCGAAAAAGTTTCCCTTTTAAACATCAGACCTATTGAAAACGCGCTATAGTCTAAGCCGAATTCAAAAGGTCTGATGAATTGGAGGAAAGATGTCAGACCCAACGTTTATGGCCGACCCCACCAGGCTGGTCATCGCCGCCATCGTGGGCATCGCGCTGCTGCTTGCGCTCATCATTAAGTTCAAGCTGCATCCTGTGCTTTCGATGATGGTCTCGGCGCTCGTGATCGGTATCGGAGCCGGCATGCCGCTCGATATGGTGGCAGACACCGTCACCAAGGGCGTGGGCACCACGCTGCAAAACATCGCCTTGCTCATTGGCCTGGGATCGATGTTTGGCCAGATTTTGGAGGAGAGCGGCGGCGCCAAGAAGATCGCCCAGACCTTCATTGACGCCTTTGGCCAGGGCCACTCCAGCTGGGCGCTGGGCATCACCGGTTTGGTCATCGGCACCACGGTGTTCTTTGAGGCGGGCGTAGTCGTTTTGATTCCGCCTGCGTTTAGCGTGGCATCGCAGACCAAAAAGTCGACGCTCTACTACGGCATCGCGCTGCTCGCGGGACTTGCCGCTGGCTATGCGTTTGTGCCGCCATCCGCCGGGTCGGTTCTGGTCGCCGGCACGCTCGGTGTCGACCTGGGCACCATGATCCTCGTCGGTATCCCCACCGCCTTTATCGCTATGGCGATTGCCGGCGTCGTGTGGGGCCGCAACGTGGGCGGTCGCATTTTTACCGATGTTCCGGAGCACTTTACCTCTGCCGAGGGTGCGAGCGATGAAAAAGAGCTTCCCTCCTTTGGCATGGTGCTTGCCATCGTGCTCACGCCGCTTTGTCTGATTTTGCTGGGCACGTTGTCCTCTTATATCCCCATGCCCGCCGAGCTCGCCTCGATTCTCGCCTTCCTGGGCAAGCCGTTCGTCGCTTTGACGCTTGCCACGCTCGTCGCGATGTATCTGCTGGGCGCGCGCCGCGGCTACTCCGGCGCCGAGCTCAAGGCCCTGCTCGACCGCTCTCTTAAGCCCGTCGGCATGATCTTGCTGGTTATCGCCTGTGGCGGCGTCATTCGCTGGATGCTGCAGGACTGCGGCTTGGGCCAGGTTATCGGCCCTATGCTCGAGGCCTCACCGCTGCCTTTGGTGGTCGTTGCCTTTTTGATTGCCGTCATGGTGCGTGCCTCTGTCGGCAGCTCCATCGTCGCTATGACCATGGCATCGGGCATTATGGCCGCCATGCCTGCGGTTTCCGGAGCCTCAGTGCTCATGCGTGCCGCTATCTGTCTTGCTATCTGCGGCGGTGCCACGGCCCTCTCGCACGTCAACGATGCCGGTTTTTGGATGTGCTCCTCGTTCCTGGAGATTGACGAGAAGACCACCCTCAAGTCCTGGACCGTTATGGAGACGCTCATCGGCCTTTCGGGTCTTGCCTGCGCCCTGGTGATTTCGTTCTTCGCCTAGTTCGCGTAGCTAAGCATCTTTTGCCGAGTGCATCGCTCGGTACCCATTTACACCTGATTCATTAACCAACGATTGGTACAACCGTTCAAACCAAAAGAGGAGAGCACCATGGACGAGAAGACCAAGGCACAGATTCAGCAGGAGGCAGCCGACCTGGTTGCCAAGCTGCAGCCGCGTTCCGGCAAGTTTCGCACCATCAGCCCCGAGATGGACCCGCTGCGCCTGGGCTCTGGCTGGTCTATCGAGGATCTGGACAAGCCGCAGGTCATTATCGAGTCGACCTTTGGCGATTCGCACCCGGGTTCTGCCGGCCTGTTCGAGCTGGTCGAGGAGGTCCGTGCCGGCGTTGCCGAGGCTGGCGGTCACGGTGCCCGTTACTTCTGCACCGATATCTGCGACGGCGAGGCCCAGGGACACGACGGCATTAACTACTCGCTGCCCAGCCGCGACATGATCGCCAACATGATCGAGATCCATGCCAAGGCCACCCCGTTCGACGCCGGCGTCTTTGTCGCCAGCTGCGATAAGGGCCTGCCTGCGAACCTCATGGCCATGGGCCGCATCAACATCCCCTCCATCGTCGTTACCGGCGGCGTCATGGATGCCGGTCCCGATCTGCTGACCTTGGAGCAGCTCGGCGCGATTTCTGCCCGCTACGAGCGCGGCGAGATCTCCCGCGAGGAGCTTGAGTTTGCCAAGCACAACGCATGCCCCAGCTGCGGCGCCTGCTCCTTTATGGGTACCGCCTCGACCATGCAGGTCACGGCCGAGGCCCTGGGCCTTATGCTCCCCGGCACGGCTCTGCTGCCCGCCACCAGCTCCGACCTGCGCGAGTTCGCCCGCGAGGCCGGCCGTCAGTCCGTGTGGCTCTCCGAGCACAACCTGTGCCCCCGCGACATCGTGACCAAGGAGTCCTTCGAGAACCTCATCATGGTCCACGGCGCCATTTCGGGCTCCACCAACTCGCTGCTGCATATCCCCGCGATTGCCCGCGAGTTTGGCATCGAGATGTCCGCCGACGACTTCGATCGTCTGCACCGTGGCGCTCACTACCTGCTTAACGTCCGTCCCGCAGGCGAGTGGCCGGCGCAGTTCTTTTACTATGCGGGTGGCGTGCCGCGCATCATGGAGGAGATCAAGTCGATGCTCCACCTCGATGTCATGACCGTCACCGGCAAGACCCTCGGCGAAAACCTCGAGGACCTTAAGAACAACGGTTACTACGAGAAGTGCGGTCGTTACCTTGAGAAGTGGAATCTCAAGCGCGAGGACATCATCCGTCCGTTTGACCAGGCCTTCGGCACCGACGGTTCCATCGCCATCCTCCACGGCAATCTTGCTCCCGAGGGCGCGGTCGTCAAGCACACCGTCGTTCCGCGCGAGATGTTCCAGGCTACGCTCAAGGCCCGTCCGTTCGACTGCGAGGAGGACGCCATTCACGCCGTCCTGACGCACGAGGTCAAGCCCGGCGATGCCGTTATCATTCGCTATGAGGGACCCAAGGGTTCCGGTATGCCCGAGATGTTCTACACCACCGAAGCTATCGCCAGCGACCCCGAGCTGGGCGCGAGCATTGCCCTGATCACTGACGGCCGCTTCTCCGGCGCCTCCAAGGGCCCGGCTATCGGTCACGTTTCGCCCGAGGCCGCTGTGGGCGGTCCGATTGCCCTGATTGAGGAGGGCGACCTTATCCGAATCAACATCCCCGAGCGCTCGCTGTCCATCGTGGGCATCGCCGGCAAGGAGATGGAGCCGGCCGAGGTCGACGCCGTCCTGGCCGAGCGTCGAGCCGCTTGGAAGCCCAAGGCTAATCGCTATACCTCCGGCACGCTCAAGTTCTTTACCGAGCATGCGGTTTCCGCCATTCAGGGCGGCTACATGGAGTAGCGCCCGTGCGCATCGATTCCCTCTCATAGATGTGCGGCACAAAGAGCCTCGAGCCACGTCACCGGGGCGCGTTGTTCAGCGCCGCCGGGGCGCTCCACTCAAACGACAAGAGACGTCTTACGCAAGCGCCCGCGTCCGTGGATAAAACCACGGGCGTGGGCGCTTCACTTTATTCCCAGCCGCTTTATTCCCAGCCCTTCCACACGTCAGGCTCGTAGCCAACGGTTGCCTGGCGGCCGTTGCGAACGATGGGCTCACGAAGAATCTGCTGGTTATCGAGCACCTTTTCGAACTTCTGGTCGGCAGCAAGATACTGTACGAGCGCAACCGTGTCGGCATCTTTCGCCTTTGGATCGATCACAGCGTCGATCCCGCCGACGGCGCGCGCCACGCTTTCGAGCTCGCCTTTGCTCATCCCCTTTTCCTTCAAGTCGACGAACTGGAACTTCACACGACGTTCCTTGAAATAGCGCTGCGCCTTCTTAGTATCGAAGCTTTTCTTCGTGCCGAATATCTGGATGTTCATACGTACCGCCTTCGCTCAATTCTCGTCCGTCCATGATACGACAAGGGAGCCGAGCAAAAACAGAGCAGGCGGAGATGGAGGAGGACGGTGACCGACCGTCGGCAAGAGTCGGCCGGATCGGACTGGCGCCCAGCGCGCGCCGGCGACACGCTCGCAGCTGCACACATAGCCGATGTACAAGCTCGCCGCGGCGTTCCCTCGCCCCGCGGTGTGGCGATAGAGAAGCACGCCACCCGTCAACGATGGCGCCTCGGTGAAGAAAATCAACGTCTGGGTTACATCCCTTGAAAGGGGCGAAGACGGCTGCTAGAATACCTCCCCGCTATGAAGGATTTGACCAAAGCATACATCGCAATTCGGCGGCCCCTGGTATACGGGGCCTCTCCTGTTGTTCCCCAAGTGCGCTCTGAGCAGCCGCTTTCTTCCTGTCGTATCTGATGCACGCATAGCACGTGCATGTTATTTCGCCCGTGGGCCGGCGCGCCTTCGGCGAAGAATCGAATAGATACGAAGGAAGCTTATGTCTGATAATTGTACGGTCGCGCCCGCCAATGGGCGCATTACCGGTACCCAGATCCGCATCGTCGCGGTCGTCGTCCTGGGTGCCTTCTTGGCGCTACTGAACCAAACGGTGATGTCGCCTGCGCTGCCGGTCATCATGTCCGATTTCGCCATCGATGCCTCGACTGCCCAGTGGATCATGTCCATATACCCGCTGGTGAGCGGCATCATGGTCCCCGTTTCGGCGTTCCTTATCGACAAGTTCAGCACCCGCGCGCTATTCTTCGGGGCGACGCTGGTGTTCGCGCTGGGCACGCTGCTGTGCGCCGCAGCCCCTGATTTCCTGTTCCTCATCATCGGTCGCGTGTTGCAAGCGGCGGGCTCAGGCGTGCTCATGCCGCTTGTCTCGGTGGTTCCCATGCTGGTGTTCCCCGTCGAGAAACGAGGAACGGCTATGGGCATGGCGGGCATCGTCATGTCGGCGGGTCCCGCGGTCGGCCCCGTCGTAGGCGGCGCGGTGATCGACACGTACGGCTGGCGCACCATGATCGGCGCCATCGTCCCCCTCGCAATTCTCGTGCTGGTGCTGGGCGTGTTCATGCTGAAAAACGTGGGCGAGCTGAAGAACCCCAAGCTCGACCTGCCCTCGGTCGTCCTCTCCACCATCGCCTTCGGCGGACTTCTCTACGGGTTCTCGAGCGCCTCGTCGATGGGTTGGGGCAACCCCGTGGTGCTCGGCTCGATCGTCGCGGGTGTCGTGTGCTTGGTGCTGTTCGTCGTACGCCAGGGCAAAATCGAGGACCCGCTGCTTCAACTGGGCACGCTCAAGACGCGCGAGTTCCGCGTGGCCGCCATCATCGTCACGCTCATCAACGCCGCATGCCTGGTCACCAACACGCTGTTGCCGTTGCTGCTGCAAACCTCGCTTGGCGCTTCGGCCTTCGAAACCGGCATGGCCATGCTTCCCGCCGCGGCGGTGGGCATCATCATCAGCCCTATCTCCGGCGTGGTGTTCGACAAGTTCGGTCCGCGTGCCATCTCGATCGTCGGCCTGGCCCTCATGACCGGCGCCCTGTTCCTGCTCTCGCTTTCGACGGTAAACACGCCCATCTTGGTGGTTGCGCTGTTCTGCATGCTGCAGTCCGCCGGCCAGTCGCTCGCGAACATGCCGGTGAACACATGGGGTGTCAATGCCTTGAAAAATGACATGATCGCCCACGGCAACGCCATCGCGAACACCGGCCGCCAGGTCGCCGGCGGTTTGTGCACGGCGCTCATCATCACGGTCATGACAAGCGTCACCGCGTCGGCCGGCGTCGATGCGAGCATCCAAGTAGCCACCGCCGTGGGCGCGGGCGTCGCTTACAAGGTGTGCGCGGCAATCGGCCTCGTTTCCCTTATCTGCGCCATATTCAGCGTGCGCACCAAGAAAACCGCACCGAAAACGAAGGAGGCATAAGCGATGTCCGAGATTCTGTCCGAGCGCATCCCGCTCGAGCTCGAGGGGACGCCCGTTTCGAGCATCATGATTGAAGAGCCGTTCACCTGCACGCAGGATTGCACGATTTCCGACGTGGTGCGCATGCTCGCCGAAAACGAGGTGAGCAGCATGCCCGTAATCGATGAGCGCAACCAGGTGGTCGGGTTCATCTCCGACGGCGATGTCATGGGAGCCATCGCGCAGCATCGCGCTCACACCATCTTCACGGGCGGCGACGCGTCCATGCTGTACTTCGACGATCAGAGCCTTGAGCAGCGCATCGAAGACCTGAAGGATCGCTGCGTCATGGATTTCGCGACGCGCCAGGTAGTGTGTGCCCGTCCCGAGCAGAGCATCGCCCGCGTCGCCGCGCTGCTGGCGAAGAAGAAGTTCAAGAAGCTTCCTGTGGTTGATGACGAGGGCAAACTCGTGGGGGTCATCCGCCGCTCCGCCATCACCAAATACATCTTCGGCATCCTTTTCCAATAGGGGCAGGTCGCACTTGAGGCGAACATCTCGAGGCATCGAGCCAGCAGCTGGACCAGACAACCTTGACACGCACGCGCTTTCCCTCGATGCTTCGGTAAGGGGAGCTGCGAAAATCGCAGCACGGGTGATCGGCGCCGCGCCCCCGAAGGCAAAAGCGAACACGGGAGCGATACGATGGGAAAAGTCCTGGACGAAGATTTGGTTTATGAGATTCTCTCCGTCGTGGCAGAGATTCCGGCGGGATGCGTCGCCTCGTACGGTCAGATAGCGCGCCTCATCGGCAGGGAGAAAAACTCTCGCCTGGTCGGAGCGGTGCTGAGCGAGGCGGATCGCTACGGCGATTATCCCTGCCACCGCGTCGTCAACCACGCGGGACGCCTCGCGCCAAACTTCCCCGACCAGCGAGCACTACTGACGGAGGAAGGAGTCGCCTTCCGAGACAACGGCTGCGTCGACATGAAAAAGCACCAGTGGAACGAGTAGCCAGGCAGCGTAGCGTCGAAAGGAGCGACGCCACGGGGAACGACCTGCGCCCCGCCGCCGGACAACCTATGGCAAAGTGACACGTCCCACAAAGAGCGGCGCACCAGTACGAGACACGACCGCGACGTAAAAAGACCCTATGATACTCGTAAGCATCTATCTGATTGCCCGCCTCGAGGTACCCAAAGAACGAGAGATGCCGAAACCCCTAGACAAAGAAAAAGGTCGGGAGCTTTTATGCTTCCGACCTGAAGTTTCATGGTCGCGGGGGGCGGATTTGAACCACCGACCTTCGGGTTATGAGGTCGTTACGACGTTGTTTCATTCAGACATTTCGACCCAAATTGAAGTCAATATAACTCCAGGTCATTTGATGTTTTCATAGATTTACGAAAGAAAAGTACGCGGAATAATTCGACCCAAATTCGACCCACAACGAGCTTGAAAGCGGTCAGGCGGAGCATTACCCTTGGGGTGTGACCCCACGCAGGGCCCACCACCAAGGGTAATGCCCACCCGCCCCAGCCCTTTGCGCCATTCCGCGCAACCGAGCGCGATTCTCAGGCACTTCAGGCAAGGAACACGATGAACGACCGACCTCTCGTCATAGGCAAAGGAACGAAGCAACGCCGCGACAAATACACGTGGCGCTACCGTCACAGCCTCGGCAAGGATCCGGTCACGGGCAAATACCGCTATTCGCCGTGGCAGACCATACATACCACCAAAAGCCGAGAAGTCGACGCCGCACTCGAAGCCTACAAGGCAGAACTCAACAGCGGCACCTACGTCCAAAAATCGAGGGGCACCGTCGGCTCGTACGCAAAAAAGTTCCACGACAACCGCGAAGGAACCATCACGCCGCTCGCCTACTCGACATCCTACTCAATCGAGAACCGGACGCGCACATCACATGCGTGATGCTCATGCTCGACACCGACATGAGAAGGGCAGAAGCCCTCGGGATGACGTGGTCCGATGTCTCCGTCGAGAACAGAAGCATCCTCATTGAGCAGCAGTTCGCGGCCGATCGAAGCGTTCGCTCGCCCAAAAGCAAGAAAAGCGTGCGGAGGATCTCGATAAGCGAGACGCTGACGTCGTATCTCGAATTCTGGAAAAAGGAGCAGGCCCGCGAAATGGAAGCCTTCGGCCTGGAACAAGTCAAAGGCACTCCGCTCGTCCACTCATTCGAACGAACGAAAGACAGGCATCCCCAAGTCAACTTCATGGACCTGAATGGGTTTTCGCGCTGGTTCAGAAACTTCAGCGTCGAGAACGGGTTCGGCAAGTTCGAAGGCGTTCGAACATACCATTATGTGAAGGAAACTGTCGACGGGGAAACGATTTCGAAGCGTTATGAGCATAAAGAGTGGCTCGAATTGAGGGATTACCTCAGGAAGCATCCCAAGGTTCGCGAGGCGAGGCATATCAGCACATATGAGAGCGAGCACCTTCCTTACGGATATTCGGGCCTATCGAGCCACACCGCTACTGCCCGCTACTGCCCGCCAGCTTCCGAACCAGCGGGCGGTAGCAGCACCCCGAACATCTCGCCGACAGCGCAGAGAGTCGTCGACCTGGCGGCCAAGGCCGACATCGAGGACGTGATGCTGTGCGACCTGCCCGGCGTCCTGTCCTTCCTAGGGCTGCCACCTGAGACGGAGATGCCGCCGGGCAACAAGGGGAAGACGAAGCTCAAGAAGCTCTACAGGAAGGTGGCGCCGAACAAGGCATACCACTCCGGCGAGCGCGCCAAGGATTTGATCTCGCACCTCGACATGGCAGAGATCAGGGCATCGGCGCCCGTCCCGCTCGGAGAGATAGACAGAGCGGTCGTAAGCGGCTGATGTAACTTCTGACACCCTAGAACTTACATCGAGCCCCGATTCGAGCTCGGGGCTCTTTTCGTCTAGATTGGGGACGCATGGCCGGACGAAAACAATTTGCGTCTGGTAATAAGCGTACGAAAGCGCAATTTACGTCTTAATTCCGTACGCAAATCAAGACGAAAATCGTTTACGTCTGCTTTAAATCCGTACGAAAACGGTTTTCGTCTTGCAGGGCAGTTACCGCTTCTACAGTTCAACTTCCAGTTCGGCTTTGTGTTCGTAGAGGTAATTGCGCATGTAGGGGATGGCAAATGAGACCTTGCCGTACGAGGGGGCCTCGATAATCGATTCTCTTAACAGGCGGCTGCGGACGGAGCTCACCTGTTGAGGCGTTTTGTTTAGGCCATCGGCAACCATGCTAGTCGAGCTCGTCTGCCCCAAAGACGCCATGCTCAGCAGATAAGCGATGCACGTGGGCGGAATGCGCCGCAGCGCGGGCTCAATCACCATGGCGCAGAAGCGTTCGCGTGCCGTTGCAATGCCACGCTCGGCTTCTTCTTCTCCAATAATCGCTGTATGTGCACGTCTTGCCAACTGCCATGCGTAGTATCCAACGAGTTGGATCATGAAAGGATAGCCTTGCGTTGCCTCGGCAAGTTGGCCGGCAATACCTGGCTGCAACTCCATGCCAGACGCTTCAATGGTTTCCTCGAGGGAGTACGACACTTCGGTTACTGCCACAGCCTTCAGATCAAAGGGGAGGGCACGGCGCAAAAACGTAAGTGTCTTTCCGTTGATGATGCTTTCAATCATCGAAGGCAGCCCAGCAAAAACAAAGGCGATATCAAGGTCTTCGCCGATAACCTGCTGAATCGCAATGGAGAGCGTTCGGACCTCATCGAGCTCTGCGTCTTGAACCTCGTCGAGAGTGATGAGCAGGCCATTTTCATTCTTGGATATTGTCTGTCTCATGGCGTCGCGTAGCGATGGGCCGATTCGCTCAATATCTATGCTGCCGATGGATATGCCAGCTACGGTGGGCTCAAATCTGGCATGTTTGGCCTGGAATTTGGGCTGCAGCTGTTCGAGAATGCGCTGGCAAAGTCCCTCGGTTGCGACCTCTTTTATGACCGTCCAGCCACGGCTTTGCGCCAAACGTGAGCACTCGTCAAGGAGGACCGTCTTGCCTGTTCCACGGACGCCGGCTATGCGCATTAGGCGCCCAGGGGCACCAGGCCCGTTGGTGAGGCCTTCACTGAATTCTTCAAGTACATCTTCGCGGCCGATAATCGTGGGAGGTGTTTTACCTGCTGTGGGCTTAAAAGGGTTTGTTTGCATGTGAGCCACCTTTGCTCAAGATATAGCAAGATATAGCAAAGTATAGCAAGATATTGCAAAGTATAGTGAGATATAGCAACGTATAGCGCTGTTCTCGGGTTCTTACGGTGGTGCTATTTTCCGAATGCCGCGCGGATAAAGCGCTGGGCGAACAGCTTGTTGGCGACGTTGATGACATGGCCCAGGAACAGTGCCGAGATGGCGATCGTGACGCCAAAGCCGCCCAGGTTGTACATAAGGATCAGCGACAACGCGAGCGAGGCGGCGACATGTGAGCAGTCAAACACGACTTTTACGTCACCAAAGCGGCGTTTAAGCTTTTCGGCAATGACTTGCACCAAGCCGTCGGGCGCGTTGGGGACAACGCCCATGTTGACGACGAGACTTACGCCAAATGCGGTGACAGCGAGGGAGAGCAGCATGGTCGCAATCTGTGTGGGGAGTGCCGTGGGATGCAGTGGGTTGACCGCCATGAAGAGGTCGGTCAAGCCGCCAATCAGCGTTGAGAAGAACAACTCGAGCAGGATGCGCGGCTGGAACTCGCTTCGCAAGATGGCTAATTGCGCCACGATGTAGGCGACGTAGGTTGCGGTGATCCAAAAGCCGAGTGTCTTGCCAGTGAGCATGGATAGGGTTGTGGCAAAGCATGTGAGCGCGGCGACGCCCAGGCCGGATGCCGTCTGGAGACTCATACCGAGTGCCAGTACTGCAACGCCCACAAGATACATCAGCATTCTAATGACGGTATGGCACCAGTCGATGTTCTCGCCATGCATGATAATGAGCGGTCGCATGTTGCTACCCGTCCTTTCGGTTGTGTGAAAAAGCTGACCCGGGCCGGCAAAAGAGGGTTATCGGAGGCACTGCTGCAAAAGCAGAAAAGCCGGCCCCACGGTCAGTCGTCTAGGAAGTGTCTCGCTGTGCCGGAATGGGACTAAAGGTCCAACGAGACGGGAAGAAAGCAAATGGCATTGCGTGGGCGATAAGATGCCAAGATGGTAGGGTGTGTCTTAACACCCTATTGCCCACGCTCAACGAAATCGGTTTCGTTTGAGCCTAAGTATACGCACGGGATTTTATTTGCGAAGAGAAAAACAATAAAAAGGTGAACGTTCACCTAATCGCAACAACTCGTTGGCTGTAGTTGCGGGGGGAAAGTTTCTGCTTTGGCCTTCAAAAGGCCTTAAAAAGAAATATTTCACCCCCACCGATGAGGGG
>CABTZA010000002.1 GCA_902489225.1 uncultured Collinsella sp. | reverse complement strand
TTTGGCTGCGGCCACGTGGGCGCCGCGACGGCGCGGGTGCTCACGGCGGCGGGCTTTGCCGTCGTGGCGTGCGACGACCGCCCCGGCACGCTGACCCCCGATTGGGTGCCCGGTGTCTACGATCGTCGCTTGGTCGATTACAAGAACCTGAGCGAGCTGTGCCCCATCGGCCCGCGCGACCTGGTGGTCGTCGCCACGGCGGGTCACAAGTCCGATATCGACGTGGTGATTCAGGCCATGCGCGCCAAGCCTGCCTACCTGGGCTGTCTGGGCTCGCGCCGCAAGACGGCCTTTGTGCGTGCCCGCCTGGAGCAGGAAGGCTTTACGCAGGACCAGATCGGCGAGCTGCACCTTCCGATCGGCGTTGCCATCGAGGCCGAGGACCCCGAGGAGATCGCCATCTCCATCGCCGCCGAGATGATCCACCTGCGCCGCACCAAGCTCGTCCCCCGCAAGCGCTAATCGCATCCCCACCAATAAGTTGCGGTGAAATACGGATTGTTTAAGCCTGTTAGGCCGCCCAACAGTCCCTATTTCACCGCAACTGCTTGTTGGGACCCATTTGTGCGGGGGAGTTGTGGAGTTGTGCAGGCAGACGAGGTTTTTCTGGAAATACGCTCACGATGCGCGTATAGTACCGATTGTTTTGTCGGCTCCTGCTGCGTCGAGTCCAAACCGCAAAATGCCATGAGCGGCGCGGATGCAGCCAGGAGGCACGAGGACAACCCATCGTGGCCACGCCCCGTGCTTAAAACCCCAAGAAGGAGTGAACAATGGCAGAAGAGAAGTATGTGCCGCGTCTGAAGACCAAGTACAACAACGAGGTCAAGCAGCAGCTTCAGGACAAGTTCCAGTACGAGAACGTCATGATGATCCCCAAGTTTGAGAAGATCGTCGTGAACATGGGTGTCGGCGAGGCCGCTACCGATTCCAAGGCCATCGACGGTGCCGTGCGCGACCTGCGCGCCATCACCGGACAGCAGCCGATGATCACCCGTGCCCGTAAGTCCATCGCTACCTTCCGCCTGCGCGCTGGTATGCCGATCGGCTGCAAGGTTACCCTGCGTGGCGACCGTATGTGGGAGTTCTTCGATCGTCTGACCTCCGTCGCGATCCCCCGTATCCGCGACTTCCGCGGCATTTCCGCCAAGAGCTTCGACGGCCGTGGTAACTTCTCCATGGGCGTCACCGAGCAGCTCATCTTCCCCGAGATCGACTTCGATTCCGTCGATCACCAGCGTGGTATGGACATCACTTTCGTGACCACCGCCAACACCGATGAGGAGGCCAAGGCCCTTCTGGACGCCTTCGGTTTCCCGTTCAAGAAATAGGTTCACCTGCCCTATAAGCGCCGTTCCCACAAGGGGGCGGCGCTTGGGGCGAACAATACTCTATGTGAGGAGGATATAAGTGGCTAAGACATCGATGATCGTCAAGTGCAATCGCAAGCAGAAGTTCTCTACTCGTGAGTACACGCGCTGCCAGCGCTGCGGCCGTCCGCACTCTGTGTACCGCAAGTTCGGCCTGTGCCGTGTCTGCTTCCGCGAGCTTGCACTCAAGGGCGAGCTTCCCGGCGTTAAGAAGGCCAGCTGGTAAGTCACTACCAGCGTTTCAAGCATCAGTTTGGAACAGGGAAAACGCGCTAAAAAGGCTTTGCCGTTAAGGGCGGCGAAGAACCAAGAGCACGTGTTCATCAAGAACGAAGGAGAATCTGTATGAACCTTACAGACCCGATCGCAGATATGCTTACGCGCATCCGTAACGCTAACTCTGTGAACAAGGCCACGGTCTCCATGCCGAGCAGCAAGAAGCTCGTCGAGATCGCTCGTGTTCTGCACGAGGAGGGCTACATCGAGGGCTACGATGTCGAGGACACCGTTCCCCAGAAGACTCTGCACATCACGCTTAAGTATGGTCCCAAGAAGGCTAAGGTCATCAACGGCATCCGCCGCATTTCCAAGCCGGGCCTGCGTAAGTACACCGGCGTTGCCGACATGCCCCGCGTCCGCGGTGGCCTTGGTACCGCCATTATTTCCACCAGCCATGGCGTCATGACCGACCGCGATGCTCGCAAGCACAACGTCGGCGGCGAGATCATCGCTTACGTCTGGTAATTCGCTCGGTAGGTAGAAGGAAAGGAGATCACCGTGTCTCGTATCGGTAATAAGCCTGTCCAGATTCCCGCCGGAGTCGAAGTGGCAGTCAACGGCAACAACGTTGTCGTCAAGGGCCCCAAGGGCCAGCTCGAGCTCGATGTCTTTGAGAAGCTCGCTATCAACGTCGAGGACAACGTCCTCACCGTTTCCCGTCCCGACGACGAGCGTGAGACCCGTGCCCGCCACGGCCTCACCCGCGCCCTCATCCACAACATGGTTGTTGGCGTTTCCGAGGGCTTCGAGAAGAAGCTCGAGCTCGCCGGCGTCGGTTACCGCGTGCAGCAGAAGGGCAAGAACCTCGAGTTCTCCCTGGGCTTCTCGCACCCCGTGATCGTCGAGGCTCCCGAGGGCATTACCTTCGAGGTTCCCGACAACACCCACGTGAACGTCAAGGGTATCAACAAGCAGCAGGTCGGTCAGATTGCCGCTGAGATCCGCGGCCATCGTCCTCCCGAGCCTTACAAGGGCAAGGGTATCCACTACGTTGGCGAGCACATCCGCCGCAAGCTGGGTAAGGCCGCCAAGTAGTCGTAACCGACTCACTCGCATAAGACCAGCACCCCGTCAGGTGCTGGCAAGATCAACCTTTTTAGGAGTTTACGTATGAACAAGCATAAGGCGAAGCTGGAAGGCCTCAAGCGTCGTCAGCGTCGTGTTCGCGGCAAGGTCTCGGGTACCTCCGAGCGTCCGCGTCTTCGCGTGACCCGTACTAACGCCAACATCTATGCCCAGATCATCGACGACAGCAAGGGCTCCAGCCTGACGCTCGTCTCTGCCTCGACCCTCGAGGCCGAGTTCAAGGGCACCCACACCTCGAACAAGGAGGCTGCGGAGAAGGTCGGTCAGCTCGTTGGCAAGCGCGCCATCGAGGCCGGCATCACCAAGGTCGCCTTCGATCGCGGTGGCCGTATCTACCATGGCCGCGTCAAGGCCCTCGCCGACGGTGCTCGTGCCGCCGGTCTCGAGTTCTAGGAGGTATGTAGCACATGGCTCGTAATCAGAAGCAGCAGCGCGAGGCCTCCGAGTTCGAGGAGCGCGTCGTTTACATCAACCGCGTGTCGAAGACCGTCAAGGGTGGTCGTCGCATGAGCCTCGTCGCTCTCGTCGTCGTTGGCGACGGCAAGGGCAACGTCGGCGTTGGCATGGGCAAGTCCGCTGAGGTGCCCATGGCCATCTCCAAGGCATCTCTCGATGCCAAGAAGAACATGTTCCACGTGCCGGTGACCGAGCAGGGCACCATCCCGCACGAGGTTCTCGGCCACTTTGGTGCCGGCCGCATCATCATCAAGCCCGCTGTCGAGGGTACCGGCGTTATCGCCGGCGGCGCTGTGCGTCCCCTCTTCGAGCTTGCTGGCATCAAGAACGTCCTGTCCAAGTCCCTCGGTACCGACAACGGCCTCAACATCATCAAGGCTGCCGTCGAGGGCCTCAAGGAGCTCTCCAGCCCTGAGGACGTCGCGGCTCGCCGTGGCCTGACGGTCTCCGAGATGTTCGTCGGTAAGGAGAACTAAGCATGGCTGACACCATCAAGATCAAGCAGGTCCGCAGCACCAACGGTTGCAAGCAGGACCAGGTCCGTACTGTCCGTGCCCTCGGTCTCCACAGGATCCGCGAGGTTCGCGAGATTGCTGACAACGAGTCCGTCCGCGGCATGATCTTCAAGGTCAAGCACCTTGTCGAGATTGTAGAGGAGTAGCAAATGCAGCTTCACGATCTTACTCCCGCGCCCGGTTCCACCAAGAACCGCAAGCGCGTCGGCCGTGGCAATTCTTCGGGTCACGGCACCACTTCTGGCCGCGGCCAGAAGGGCCAGGGTTCCCGCTCTGGCGGCACCAAGGGTGCCGGCTTCGAGGGTGGCCAGACTCCGCTGGCTATGCGCCTGCCCAAGCTTCCGGGCTTCCGTAACCCCCGTCGTATCGAGTACACCGCTGTTAACGTTGAGCGTCTCGAGCGTAAGTTCGAGGACGGCGCTGTGATCGACGGTGCCGCTCTTAAGGCCGCTCGCATCACCAAGAGCGAGTTCGAGCCCGTCAAGGTGCTCGGCAATGGTGAGCTCACCAAGAAGTTCACGGTCAAGGTCGACAAGGTCAGCGCTTCTGCGCAGGCCAAGATCGAGGCCGCCGGCGGAAAGGTCGAGCTGCCGTGCTAAATGGTCTTAAGAATGCTTTCCGCATCAAAGAATTGCGCGAAAAGATTCTTTTTACCATAGCTATGCTCGTCGTGTACCGCATTGGTGCGCACGTTCCTGTGCCCGGCATTCCCTTCCAGGGGATGCTGGGCCTTTTCTCGACCGATAACAATTCGGTCGCCGCAGGTGCTATGGCCCTCCTGAATCTTTTCTCTGGCGGCGCGTTGAGCTATGTGTCGGTGTTTTCGCTGGGCATCATGCCTTACATCACCAGCTCGATCATCCTCCAGATGCTCCAGGCCGTTGTGCCTTCCCTGCATGAGCTTGCCCGCGAGGGCGAGGTCGGTCAGACCAAGATTACGCAGTATTCGCGTTACCTCACCCTGGCTCTGGCAATCCTCAACTCCGTGGGTTACCTCTTCCTCTTTAAGAGCTTCGGCATCAGCTTTAATGGTGCCGGCGCTCCCGAGATCATCTTCGACCTCATGATCGTCGGCACGCTCACCGCGGGCGCCATGCTGATCATGTGGATTGGTGAGCTCATCACCCAGCGCGGTATCGGCAATGGCATGTCGCTGATCATCTTTGCGAACATCATGGCCGGTCTGCCGCAGGCTATCTTCTCCAGCACCGAGGGCAATGCCGGTGGCATCATCACCATGGTGATCATCTGCGCCATCATCCTGCTGGTTATCCCGCTGATTGTTTTCCTTGAGCGCGGCCAGCGCCGCATCCCGGTCTCCTACGCTAAGCGCGTCGTGGGCCGTCGCATGATGGGTGGCCAGACCACCTACCTGCCCATCAAGGTCAACACCGCGGGCGTCGTGCCGATCATCTTCGCTTCGGCGCTGCTGTACTTCCCGGCCCAGATTGCCGTGTTCTTCCCCGGCATCGGCTGGATCCAGGCAGTTGCCTCTGCGCTTTCGCGCGGCTGGCTCAACTGGGTGCTTAACGTTGTCCTCATCGTGTTTTTCGCGTACTTCTACACCTCCATGGTGTTCAACCCCGATGACACGGCCGACAACCTTAAGAAGCAGGGCGGCTTTATTCCGGGCGTCCGTCCGGGCAGGGCTACCGCGGCCTACATCAAGAACGCGCTCAACAAGATTACGCTTCCCAGCGCTGTCTTTTTGGCGCTCATCGCCATCGTGCCTTCGATCATCTTCTCTTTCACGGGTAACCATCTGATCCAGGCATTTGGCGGCACGTCCATCCTCATCATGGTCGGCGTCGTGCTCGACACGGTCGATAAGCTCGAAGGCCAGATCAAGATGTATGATTACGATGGATTCTTTAAATAGGCTAGAGGAGGATTGCTCATGAACCTCGTATTGCTCGGAACTCCGGGTGCCGGTAAGGGCACCGTCGCACAGGAGCTCGTCGCCGAGTTTGGCGTCGCCCACATTTCCACGGGCGACCTGCTGCGTGCTGCCGTCAAGGGTGGCACCGAGCTTGGTATTCAGGCTAAGAAGTACATGGACGCCGGCGAACTCGTTCCCGACCAGCTCGTGATCGACCTTGTCAAGGAGCGCCTTGCCGCCGATGACGCCCAGCAGGGCTTCATTCTCGATGGCTTCCCGCGCAACACCGCTCAGGCTGTGACGCTCGATTCCGAGCTCTCCGCCATGGGTCGCGAGATTGACTGCGCCCTTCTGGTCGACGTGGCCCCCGAGGTCATCATCGACCGTCTGTCTTCGCGTCGCACCTGCCGCGCCTGCGGTTACACCGGCACCGCTGCCGATGCTACCTGCCCCAAGTGTGGTGGCGAGATGTATCAGCGCGACGACGACAAGCCCGAGACCATTAAGAACCGTCTCGACGTCTACGAGAAGTCCACGAGCCCGCTCGTCGACTACTATCGTGGCCAGGGTCTGCTCAAGTCGGTCAACGGTGACCAGGCTCGCGAGACCGTGTACGGGGATGTCAAAGAGGCTCTCGGTCTATGATCAAGATTAAGTCTGCAACGCAAATCGAGCAGATGAAGAAGGCAGGAGCGCTATCTAAGATGGCGCTCCGCCACGTTGGAGCCATGGTGCGTCCCGGCGTTTCCACCTTTGAGCTCGATCAGCTCGCGGAGCAGATTATCCGCATGCATGGCGGCACCCCGGCCTTTAAGGGCTACGGCGGGTTTCCCGGAACCATTTGCGCATCGATCAACGATGCCGTGGTCCACGGTATTCCCAACCCCGACATGATCCTGCGCGATGGCGATATCATTTCCATCGATACGGGAGCCGTTGTCGACGGTTGGGTCGGCGATAACGCTTGGACGTTTTTCGTCGGTACCCCCACGCCCGAAGCCAAGGCTTTGTGCGAGGTCACGCGCGATTGCCTTAAGGCTGCCATCGAGCAGGCTGTTCCCGGTAACCATATCGGGGACGTCGGTTATGCCGTTCAGTCCCTCGCCGAGTCTCACGGTTACGGCGTGCTTCGCGATTATGTGGGCCATGGCATTGGCCGCGTGATGCACGAGGACCCCAATGTTCCTAACTATGGAAAGAAGGGGAGGGGCGTTCGCCTCCAGGCCGGCATGGTCATTGCCATCGAGCCGATGGTTACGATGGGTTCCAACCATGTGAGCACGGGCTCCGACGGTTGGATTGTTACGACCAACGACCACCTGCCCGCCGCACACTACGAGAACACCGTCGCCATTACCAATGACGGTCCGGTGATTCTCACCACGGATGCCCAAGGTGCTTGGTGTTCGCTCCAAGGCGGAGAAATGTAACAAGTTCCACTTAGTTGTGGAGCCATTACGAAGTTATTACGATGCGTGCATACGTGTTGTAGAATACTCAATCGCTGTCGTTTTCTAGAGAAAGATGATTGCTTGTGAAGAAGGAAGACGCAATTGAGCTCGAGGGTACGGTAAAGGAACCGTTGCCCAACGCCATGTTTAAGGTCGAGCTCGAGAACGGTCATTCGGTTCTGTGCAACATTTCTGGCAAAATCCGAATGAATTACATCCGTATTCTCCCCGGTGACAGGGTTGTCGTGGAGCTTTCCCCGTACGACCTGACCCGCGGCCGCATCACCTATCGCTACAAATAGCGGCACGCATACACGCACTCCATTTCCGACTGCAGGCTTAGCTCAATCTACGGTCGGATTGTGTGTGAAGACCAGCCATAGTTTTAAACGCCTGCGGCTGGGCGAGTAGATAGTAGGGAAGTAGTTTGAGCGCTACCGAAAGGAAGAACGATGAAGGTACGTCCTTCGGTCAAGAAGATGTGCGATAAGTGCAAAATCATTAGGCGCCATGGCAAGGTCCTCGTCATTTGCGAGAATCCCCGTCATAAGCAGCGTCAGGGTTAAGAGAGGAGACTACGTTGGCCCGTATTAATGGTGTCGACCTCCCGCGTGAGAAGCGCGTTGAGATCGGTCTGACCTACATTTACGGCATCGGCCGCACCACTGCGACGAAGATTTGCGTCGAGTGCAACGTTAACGTGGATACGCGCGTTAAGGACCTCACCGAGGATGAGGTTAACGCCATCCGCGATTATATCGATAAGAACCAGATCATGGTTGAGGGCGACCTCCGCCGTGAGCGCAACCAGAACGTCAAGCGCCTTATGGACATCGGCTGCAACCGCGGCCTTCGTCACCGCAAGGGCCTCCCGGTCCGCGGCCAGCGCACCCACACTAACGCTCGTACCCGCAAGGGCCCGAAGCGTCAGATCGGTGCTAAGAAGAAGAAATAAGGAGCGCTAGATAGATGGCTACTGCTAAGAAGAACGTTCGCGCTGCCCGTCTGAAGCGCGCGGACCGTAAGAACATTTCCGTGGGCCAGGCTCACATTCGTTCTACGTTCAACAACACTATCGTTTCGATCACCGATCCCCAGGGCAACGTCATTTCCTGGAAGTCGGCTGGCCAGGTGGGCTTCAAGGGCTCCCGTAAGTCCACGCCGTTCGCTGCCCAGATGGCTGCCGAGGCTGCTGCCAAGCAGGCCATGGAGCACGGTATGAAGAAGGTTTCCGTCTTCGTCAAGGGCCCCGGCTCCGGTCGTGAGACCGCCATCCGCTCCCTCCAGGCTGCTGGCCTCGAGGTCTCGAGCATCCAGGACAAGACCCCCATTCCGCACAACGGCTGCCGCCCCAAGAAGCGTCGCCGCGTGTAACTGAAAGGATCGTATCAATATGGCAATCGACAGGACTCCTGTTCTTAAGCGCTGCCGTCAGCTCGGGATCGATCCCGCTGAGCTCGGTTACAGCAGCAAGAAGGAATCTATCCGTCAGCCCAAGCGCCGTCGCAAGGAATCTGAGTACGGCATGCAGCTGCGCGAGAAGCAGAAGGTCAAGTTCATCTATGGCGTTCTGGAGAAGCAGTTCCACGGCTACTTCAACAAGGCCCGTAAGATGAACGGCGTCACCGGTGAGAACCTCATGATCATTCTTGAGTCTCGCCTCGACAACGTCGTCTTCCGTCTTGGCTTCGCCCGCACCCGCAAAGAGGCTCGTCAGTCCGTCCGTCACGGTCACTTCACCGTGAACGGCAAGCGCGTGGACATCCCGTCCTACCGCGTCAAGGCCGGCGACGTCGTCGCTGTCGGCGAGAAGTTCCGTGACCTCCTCCCCATCAAGGAGGCTCTGATTTCCTCCGAGCGCTTTGAGGTCCCTGGCTGGCTCGAGGTCGATATCGAGAAGCTGTCTGGTAACGTGCTCGCTCTGCCGACGCGTGAGCAGATCAGCGGTGATATCAACGAGCAGCTCATCGTCGAGCTCTACTCTAAGTAGTCCATCCGGGCTGCTGAGGCTGGAGGTAATACATGTCAGAATTCATTAGGCCTCAGGTTCAGGTCGAAGAGATCAACGAGACGTCTGCTCGTGTCTCCGTCGAGCCGCTCGAGCGTGGCTACGGCGATACGCTGGGTAACTCCCTTCGTCGCGTTCTTCTGTCCTCGCTCGAGGGTGCCGCCGTCGAGGCTATTCAGATCGATGGCGCGCAGCACGAGTTCATGACCATCCCTAACATGGTCGAGGATGTCACCGACATCGTCCTGAATGTCAAGGGTCTTGTCTTCAGGGCTCTCGGCACGACCGACGAGGCGACCGCCATCATTTCGGTTGACGGCCCCTGCGAGGTCACCGGTGCGGACTTCTTTATTCCGTCCGAGTTTGAGCTGGTCAACCCCGAGCAGCACATCGCTACGCTCACCGAGGGTGGCCATCTCACCATGAGCATGCGCATCGGCTATGGCCGCGGCTATGTTTCTGGCGAGGCCAACAAACGCGACAACGATCCCATCGGTGTGATCCACGTCGACTCGCTGTACTCGCCGGTTTCCCGTTGCGCCAAGCTCGTTGAGGCTTGCCGTGTCGGTCAGCACACCGACTACGACCGCCTTGTCCTCGAGATCGAGACCAACGGCTCCATCGCCCCGCGCGACGCCGTGGTCCAGGCTGCCAATATCATTAACCAGCATATGGCTGCCTTTATGAACCTTGCCGAGACCCCCGAGGTCGAGGAGGAGGCTTCGATCTTCGCTCCCGAGGTCACCAACGACAACGCTGAGCTGGACAAGCAGATCGAGGATCTGGACCTTTCCGTCCGTTCTTACAACTGCCTTAAGCGCGCCAGCATTCACTCGGTCCGTCAGCTCGTTGAGTTCTCGGAGAACGATCTGCTCAACATCCGTAACTTCGGTGTTAAGTCGATCGAGGAAGTGAAGGACAAGCTTGAGTCCATGGGCCTGAGCCTGAAGGCTTAATGCTTCGCATATTTGAGGAGAAACTAGACCATGCGTCATAACGTTAAGAAGGGCCTGAAGCTCGGCACCGATGCGAGCCACACCAAGGCCATGAAGAAGAGCCTTGCTAAGGCCCTCTTCGAGAACGACCGCATCAAGACCACCGAGACCCGCGCTAAGGCGCTGCGTTCGGTCGTCGATCCGATCATCACCTGGGCCAAGAAGGGCGACCTGCACTCTCGTCGTCTGGCTATCGCCAAGCTCGGCGATAAGCAGCTCGTTGCCGAGATCTTCGACAAGGCTGCTCAGGGCATGTGGCAGGACCGCAACGGCGGTTACACCCGCATCATGAAGCTCGGTAACCGCAAGGGCGACAACGCTCCCATCGTTATCATGGAGCTCGTCACCGAGCCTTGCACGCCTAAGGCTAAGAAGGCTGCTCCGGCCCCCAAGAAGGCCGCTGCTCCCAAGAAGGTCGAGGCTGCCGAGGAGGCTCCTGCTGAGGAGACCGCTGAGTAGACAATCCGTCTGCATAGGCTATATTCGAGGGGTACGTTCGCGTACCCCTCTTTTTTTGTCGCGATACCGTTGCTTGTTTGTTGGGAGCGCCCATGACTGCGCCGTCTGATTTCAATTCGATTTCCGAGCTTGACTCCACGCTCGTATTTCGCGTGGCCTATGATGGCTCGTCGTATAGCGGATTTGCCGAGCAGCCGGGACAGACGACGGTTGCGGGTGAGCTACGTCGAGCTATTGAGACGCTCCTGCGCCGTCCGATCGACCTGACGTGTGCGGGACGTACCGATGCCGGCGTGCATGCGGTGGCACAGTTTATCAGCGTGCCCGTAACGGACGCTGAGTTGGCTTTGACGCGCCGTAGGTGGCTGAGGGCTATGGATGCCCTCCTGCCCAAAGATATCGCCATAAACGAGGTCTACAAGGCCCGTAAAGGCTTTTCTGCACGCTTTGATGCGCGTTCCCGTACGTATACGTACCGTATTGCCGATCGCGACGCGCGCCCTGTGCTTTCGCGCGGTGCGGTGTGGTGGCATCGCTACCCATTGGATGTTGAGGCGATGTCTGCGGCCTGTCCCGCGCTGCTGGGCGAGCAGGACTTCAAGAGCTTTTGCAAGGTGGCGTCTGCCGTGGGCAAGCCCACGCACCGCTGCGTGATGCGTGCCGAGTTTGGCCATGAGGTTGCGTTTGGCGAGGACATCCTGACGTTTACCATCGAGGGCAATGCGTTTCTGCATTCGATGGTCCGCACGATCGTGGGCACGCTTGTCGAGATTGGCATGCATCGCCGTGAACCCGAGTGGATGCGCGAGGTCATCGATGCTTGCGACCGTACCGCTGCGGGCCCCACGGCTCCTGCCTGCGGCCTTACGTTTATGGGCGTGGATTACGATCCCGCCGAGCTTGTCGTGCTCGACTAGGGGAGGGCTCGGCGCGTCGTGCGTCGGCACCTGTCATCTGTGGGCTGCGCGTGTGCAACATCTGTTCTTGGCGTGCAATACAACCGGTGTCTCATTGCTTTTATTGCCGGGGTGTACCATGAACGACAGTTTGATTCACTGCTGTCGAGAGGACGGATAACTTGGTTCGACGTGGCTCGCATCCGCGACTTTCGGTGATCCTTGTGGTAGAAGGTTCGCCCAGCTATGCGATGCGTGCGCTCGAGAGTATCCAGAACCAAGACCTCTACGATTTGCAGATTGTCGTTGTCTGTCGCGATGCTGCGCCCGGTGTGCGCCATTCGCTTCAAGTTGCTGCCGACAGGGACATTCATATTGATTTGATTGACGTCGAGGACGCGAAGCGCGGCGCTTGTCTTCGTGCCGGTTTTGCTGCCTCGCGCGGCTCTCAAATCATCGCTATGAACGCCGATGAGTGGTTTGCTCCGCAGTCCCTTTCCAAGATGGTCAATATCGCGTGCGATACTACGGCAGACATAGTGCTCCCCACGGTGTCGCTCGACCGCTATGATGCACATCGAGAGCGCCATTCGCGCGTCTTGGATGCTGCTCATATTTCCATTGATAGCAAATCTTCGATGGTGGCCGGGCTGCCTCAGTTGATTTTAGGCGGCCTAGTCGTTCAGACCTCTGGTGTGATGTACAGCCGCTCGCTGTTTGAGGCATGCCTTTTGTGCGACAAGGTGTTTCGCACAGTTGGGTTTATGGCATGTGCGCTTTCGCAGACACGATGCGTGTCCGGCTGCGGCGATGCTTGTTTCCACACGGCGGCACCTAAACTTACAGATGCCTTTGATCCCACCATGTATGCCAAGGTATCCGATGACACTCGAGCGCTCGACGAGCTTGCGGACTCACTCTCGGAAGCAGACAGCGGTGGTCGGCTCAAGCTGGCAAGCCAAAAGTTCTACTTTGCCGGACTGGTCGCCTGCATCGAGAATTTGTGTCTGAGCCCGCATGGGGTCTCGTCAATCGAGCGTTCCGCCCGCATGCGTGATATGCTCGATGCGCCTCGAACCCGTCAGATGGTCGCCGCGCTCAAGGATAACCATCGGGGGCTCGGTCTGTTGTTTGGGCCGATCGCCAGCGCCAAGCCCGCGCGCTGCGTGATGTGTACGCATCTGGCAGCTTTTCTTAACCGGACGGGCGCAAAAACCGCCTAAACGGCTCATTTCGAAATAAACTTGCATAGAATTGTTTCGAAATGCGTTCTTATACACAAAAGCCTTCAAATAGCGTTAAACTATTCAATCACTGATTGATTGTCTCCGCCATCTTTTGGAGAGAGGGTTTGTATGGCTAAAAAACGCAATGGGCGCCAGGATGCCATTAGAGATATTGTGCGCAATAAGGACGTCCGCACGCAGCGCGTGCTGGTCGATGAGCTTCGCGCCATGGGCTTCGATTGTACGCAGGCGACTGTTTCGCGCGATATCGCGGACATGGGACTGCGTAAGCTCCCCGAGGGCATCTATGTCCTTGCCGAGGACTTGCATCTGCAGCGCATGGTTTCCGAGTTAGTTACTGGCGTACTGCGCACCGATAATCTGGTTATGATCAAGGCGCAGCCCGGTACGGCTTCTGGTATTGCCGCAGCTGTCGATGCTGCGGAGCTGCCCGACGTGCTTGGCTCGCTTGCCGGCAACGACACGATCTTGGTCATTGCACAGACGGCCGAGGACGGCGAGCGTCTTGAGGCACTGATCAATAAGCTGAGCAATTCTCGCAAGTAGGCGTGCGGGTCGTGCGCTCGGCACTGTGCGCGTGACATGGTGGCTTGTAAGGGGTATCGACGTTGGTCGGTACCCCCCCCCTTTTGTTTGCCGGTATAAAGACCGTCCACCAGGTCACTTTAAATTAAAAGGCCCCCGAGCACTTTAATAAGCTGCTCGGGGGCCTTGTTGCTAATGGCCGGATGAATTTCTAGCCGACCGTATCGTCAGGCGTGGGCGAGGGGTCGGGAGTGGGCGTAGGCGTGGGCGTAGGCGTGCCGCCATCGCCGCCGGTCGAACCACCAGTGGAGCCGCCCGTCGAGCCACCGGTCGTTCCGGTGCCGCCGGTGGTGTCGCCGCCCGTGGTCTCGGTCGTCGTGGTCGTCGTGGTAGTCGTTGTGGTGGTTTCCTCTTCGTCCTCGTTCTCGTCCTTGTCGTCGTTCTCCGTCTTCTTGGTGTTGTTGGTGCCGTAGAACTTCCAGACGCTGTTGTTCTTGTAGGTGGGCGCCGTTCCGGTCGCAAACTCCTCGCGCTCGGTACCGGTCAGAACGGTGTTCATAAACCGCTTAAAGACAGGCAGGTTGGTGCTGTCGCCCAGCAGGTCCGTGCCGTATTTTTGGATGGGGATCTCACCTGCGGAATAGCCGGTCCACAGGGCGCACGCCAGCTGCGGGGTATAGCCGCAGAACCACAGGTTGGTGGTGTTGTCGGTGGTGCCCGTTTTGCCGGCATAGGGCTGGTTGACGCTCAGGGCGCCAGCAGCACCTGTACCGCTGCCCTGCATGACGCCGGACAGAACATCGGTGGCCGCGGCGGCCTCGCCCTCGGTAAGCACCTGTGAGGGATTGTCCGTGTGCTGGTACAGCACCGAACCGGTACGAGAGTCAATCTCGGTGATGGCGATCGGCTGACGATAGTAGCCGCCGTTGGCAAACGTCGCGTAGGCGGCGGCCATCTCGAGCGGCGAGATCGAGCCAGTGCCGAGCGTCATGACGGGAACGTCCTCGATGTTGTCCTTGGCGGGATCGATGCCGAGCTTTTTGACGAGCGAGATGATCTTGCTGTTGCCGACGGCTTCCGCCACCTGGATGTAGCCGGTGTTGGAGGAGTATGCCGTCGCCTGCTTAAGCGTGATGTTGCCATAGCTATGTTTGGTGTAGTTTTGGACCTCGGTCGTGGTGCCCTTGGCCTTGAGCGGCGAGTTGCAGTTGAGGGTGACGTTGGGGTTCATGCCGTTTTGGATGGCAGTTGCCAGCGTAAAGGCCTTGAAGGTGGAGCCGACGGGACGCTTGGCCGTGGCATGGTTTACGTGGTTCTCGTCGGCGTTGTAGTCGTAGCCGCCCACCATGCACTTGATGTAGCCGGTCTTGGGATCGACGACGACCATGCCCATGTCCAGGCCGTCGAGCGAGAGCGTGTCGAGCTGCTCGCGAACGGCATTCTCTGCCACCTGCTGCATCGTGGGGTCGATGGTGGTCTTGACGGTCAGGCCGCCCTTAAAGAGCACGTCGGTCGAGAACTCCTGCTCCAGCAGCTGCTTAACATAGGCGACAAAGTAGGGCTGCGAGTATACATCGACGCCGCTGCCCGAGATTTCGGTCACGTTGAGGGTGATGGGCTCGGCCTGTCCGGCATCGTGCTCCTCCTGCGTAATGTGGCCCAGACGCAACATGTTGTCGAGGACCTTGTTGCGACGGGACAGCGCCAGGTCGGGGTTGACCGTGGGGTCGTACTGCGAGGGCGAGTTGGGAAGGCCGATGAGCAGCGCGGCCTCGCTCAGGGTGAGGTCGGCGGCGCTCTTGGACAGATAGGTCTCGGCTGCGGCCTCGATGCCGTAGGCGCCGTGGCCGTAATAGATGGTGTTGAGGTACATCATGAGGATCTCGTCTTTGGAGTACATATCCTCCATCTTTACGGCGATGTAGGCCTCGCGTACCTTACGCTCGATGGTCGAGTCGAACTGCTCCTCCTGCAGGATGGTGTTGCGCACCAGCTGCTGGGTGATAGTCGAGGCGCCTTCGTGCCCGCCGCCGAGGGTTGCCACCGCAGCACGCGCGATACCCCACAGGTCGATACCGCCGTGCTCGTAGAAGCGCTCGTCCTCGACGTCAACGGTGCCCTGCAGCACGTAGGGGGAGACCTCGTCCTTGGTGATGGACTTGCGGTTTTGCGTGTAGAAGCTCGCGATCTTGTTGCCGTTGCAGTCGACGATCTCGGTGGGCTCGCTCACCAGATACGCATTGGCGTCGGTGTAGTCGGGCAGATCGGACAGCCAGCGGTTGACGTTGCCGACCATGCCGATGCCAAATGCCACGCCCGCGATAAGCAAAAAGCCCAAAAACGAGAGCAGGATTATGGGCAGGGCATGCGTCTTTGAACGGCTGCGTCCCTGTCGTTGGCGAGGACCCATATATTGACCTCCAGGTATGTCGTGCCCGACGGCGGATGTGCCGTCGGGGCAGGATGGACATAAGTTATTACACGATAAACCAAACGGGGTGCGCGAGGCCTCGTGTATGCTGGAAGGCGGCATTTTCCAGAGTGAATGCATACCTTGGTAAGGAGTTTGTCGATGGCGATTCGGACGATGGGGCCGAGCGGACAACACAAGACTGGATTGGATGCTGCCGGTGCGGCGCTGCCCGAGCTGCTGGCGCCGGCGGGCGGGCTCGACCAGATGCTTGCGGCCATCGCCGCGGGCGCCGATGCCATCTATGCGGGGTTGGGCGGCTTTAACGCCCGTGTGAGCGCCCATGGCTTTACGGATGACGAGTTTGTGCGCGGTTGTGCCGTGGCGCATGCCCATGGCGCGCGCGTGTACGTGACGCTCAACGTGTTCGTGTTTGACGATGAGTTATCCGACGCGGTGGTGTTGGGAGCTCATGCACTGGAGCTGGGCGCCGATGCTCTGATTGTGGCCGATGCCGGGTTGGCCTGCGTGCTGCGCGCGGCGATTCCCGGGGTCGAGATTCACCTGTCTACGCAGGCGGGCGCTCATAGCGAAGGCGCCGTGCGGCTTGCCGCCGATGAGCTGGGAGTCGAGCGCGTGACGACGGCACGCGAGCTGACGGTCGACGAGATTGCGGCGCTATGTGCCACGGGCGTGCCCATCGAGGTATTCTGCCACGGTGCGATTTGCATCGGCTATTCGGGGGCGTGCGAGTTCTCGGCCCTGCGGCGTGGGCGCTCGGCGATGCGCGGCGACTGCACGCAGCCGTGCCGTCTGGCGTACGACCTGGTGGACGAGGCGGGGCAGAGCGTTGTCACCGTCGAGGGAGATCGCCTGCTGTGCCCGCGCGACTATCTGGGTATTGCACATCTGCCCGAGCTTGTAGATGCCGGCGTGGCGTCGCTCAAGATCGAGGGGCGCATGAAGAATCCCGACTATGTGTTCAACGTAGTGCGGGTGTGGCGCCGGGCGCTCGATATGGTGCGCGACGGCGCGTGGGAGCCCGATATCGTGGCGGAGCTTGAGCGTGAGCTGGGTAGGTCGTTCAACCGCGGGTTCACCGATGCGTACCTGCGAGGGCGTTCGGGTGCCGAGCTGATGAGCTTTGAGCGCGCAATTAACCAGGGCGTGCGCGTGGGGCGTTTGGTCGCTGTGGGCCACGAAGAGGTGACCGTTGAGCTCGACGCCGCCGTGGCGGCGGGCGACACGCTCGAGATTCGGTTCTATCCGGGTGTCGACGCGCGTCCCGATGTGCCCAAGCGCTGGCCGCAGGTGCCCTGCCCGGTGGATGCCGCAGCGGGGAAGCGCGTCGTCGTGCATTGCAAGCGTAAGGTGGACGCGGGCTGCGAGGTGTACCTGATTCGCAGCGCCGGCGTGTTGGATCAGACGGCGGCGGTGTTGGAGCGCATGCGGGCCGAGGCGGATGCGATTGCGCCCGCTGCGCACGCCGTTGAGGTGCTGCCCTTTGAGGACGTTGCGGTGGATGGCGGTGCGTCGACGGAGTCGGTGGAGTGCGCGGTTCCCACTCGCATGGTTTTTGCTTGGCAGCTGATGGATGCCGACCCGCGCGGAGAACTCGATTTGTCCGACGCCGTTGTGGTGCTTGACGAGGTGTGCCGCACGGGTGACGCTGACCGGACTCGCTCACTGATGCAGCGTGCCGGGCGCGTCGTCTGCCGCAACCTGGGACAGGTGGTGATCGCTCGCGAGCTGGGCGTGACGTTTGACGTGGCGGCGCCGGTGTTCTGCGCGAATCGGGCCACGCTTGCCTGGCTGCGCGGACTCGGTGTGGGGCGGGTGTACTTGCCGGCCGAGTTGCTCGGCAATGATGCGGAGCGTATTGCCGAACTGGCTGCTGAGCCCGGCGTCTTGGGTCCGGTCGACGCCGACCGTCCCGAGCTTATGGTGTGCGAGCACTGCCTGCTGACCGCCGAGGGCGTCTGCGCCACCGATGCGACGGGACAGGTCCGTTGCCGCGACTGCTTGCGTCGTCGGCAGGTACGCTATCTGGTCGAGCGTGACGGTACACGTCTGCCGGTCGCCGTTGACGCGTGCGGCAGGACGAGGATTTTCCTGTCGTAGGTGCCGCGTCGCGTCAGTTTGTTATCATATGAGAGTTTATGGACTTCCAGCACCGCCGTATCCGGTGAGGGTGCTATAGCAAAAGGAGGATACCCAATGCTGTCTGTTGACGAGCAAATGCGTATCATCACCTCGGGCGCCGCGCAGATCGTTCCCGAGGCCGACCTTCGCAAGAAGCTTGAGAAGGGCGAGCCCCTCAACATCAAGCTCGGCGTCGACCCCACCAGCCCCGACCTGCACTTGGGCCACGCCGTGCCGCTGCGCAAGATGCGTCAGTTCCAGGACCTGGGCCACAACGTCACCCTCATCATCGGCAACGGTACCGCGCTGATTGGTGATCCCTCGGGCAAGAACTCCACCCGTCCGCAGCTTTCGCAGGAGCAGATCGAGGCCAATGCCGAGACCTACGTGAGCCAGGCCATGAAGATCTTGGATCCCGAGAAGACCACCATCGTGCACAACGGCGATTGGATCCTTTCGATGGACCTTGCCGGCCTGCTGCAGGTGTGCTCCAAGTTCACCGTCGCCCGTATTCTCGAGCGCGACGACTTTACCAAGCGCTACCAGTCTCAGACGCCGATCGCCCTGCATGAGTTCCTGTATCCCGTGATGCAGGCTTTCGACTCCGTGCAGATCAAGGCTGACGTGGAGATGGGCGGCACCGATCAGCTCTTCAACCTGCTCGCCGGCCGTGAGCTCATGGAGAAGATGGGCATGGAGCCGCAGATTGCGCTCACCATGCCGCTGCTCGAGGGCACCGATGGCGTCCGTAAGATGTCCAAGTCCTACGGTAACTACATCGGCCTGACCGACGCGCCCAAGGATATGTTCGGCAAGACCATGTCCATCCCCGACGAGATGATTGGCAAGTACTACCGCCTGGCGAGCTCGCTCACCCCGGCCGAGGTCGACAAGATCGACGCTGCTCTGGCCGACGGCTCTGCCGATCCCTATGAGCTCAAGCGCGCTCTGGGTCGCGACCTGTGCGACACCTACCACGGCGCCGGTGCCGGCGACGAGGCTCAGGCCGAGTTCGACCGCGTGTTCAAGGAGGGCCAGCTTGCCGACTTCCCCGAGAAGCACGTTGAGCTGACCGTCAACGACGAAGGCCAGATCTACCTCGCAGGCCTGCTCAAGGACCTGGGTCTTTCGGCGAGCGCCGGCCAGGCTCGTCGCGATATCGACGGCGGCGGCGTCAAGATCAACGGCAAGGCCGTGGCTCCCAAGAGCTATAACATCGATCCCAGCGCCCTTAAGCTGGGCGACACCCTTTCTGTGGGCAAGCGCAAGGGCTTCAAGTTGGTCTAGCAAGTAGGTCAACCTAACATGTGCGATAGGGCCGCAGCCGGAATGATTCCGGCTGCGGCCTTTTTGATTACGATGATCCCTTGGGGACGGAGGGATTATTTGGCGGTGCCGTTAAGCGGAGAGGCGTATTGTTGACCCATCGTTTGGGCATACAATGGCTATTGGTTTGCTGCGGTGAAGGTCTGTCCGCTCCGCAGCTTTTTTCTACGGTTAAAGGAGTATGTATGTCCGTTGAGGTCATGAGGACTGTGATCGAGGCCGCCGAGGGTTGCGTGCCCGTCGACACGCTGTTTACCAATGCGCAGATCGTCGACGTGTATGGCCAGCGTGTGGCGCCCGGTAGCGTTGCCGTCAAGGACGGTGTGATCGTCGGCGTGCTCTACGATGGTCGCGACGATGCTGCTGGCACCTACGAGGCAACTGAGGTCATCGACTGCCAGGGTCGCTATCTCGCTCCCGGTTTTATTGACGGGCATCTGCATATCGAGTCTTCGAACATCCGTCCCGCCGAGTATGCTCGCATGGCCGCGACGCGCGGTACTACCACCGCCATTGCCGACAGCCACGAGATTGCCAATGTTGCCGGTCTCGACGGCTTGCGCTTTATGATCGAGGACGGCCGCCGCGCACCCATCTCCATCAAGTACATGATGCCTTCGTGCGTGCCCGCGCTGCCCGACGAGCAGGCCGGTGCCGTTATTTCGGCTGCCGATATGCAGACGTTTTTTGTCGAGCATCCGGGTGATGTCTTTGGTCTGGGCGAAATGATGAACCTGCCGGGCGTCTTTATGGCCGACCCCGAGACCTGTGCTCGCATCGATGCTGCCAACCAGACGCCGTCCAAACAGGTTGACGGCCACGCGCCGCTCGTTGCCGGTAAGGACCTCAACGCCTATGCCGCAGCGGGCATTATCGCCGACCACGAGTCGACGATTCCCGAGGAGGCACTCGACAAGCTGTCCCGCGGCATGTATGTGATGCTGCGTGAGGGCACGTGCAGCCACGACCTGGCCAATTTGTCCCCGATGCTGCTGGAGAATCCTGCCCGCGCCCGCCGCTGCTGCTTTGCGACCGACGACCGCGCTCCCTCCGATGCGCTTTCGGCCGGCATGATCGACAATGCCTGCCGCGTGGCCATCGAGGCCGGTATTGACCCCGTGGTTGCCATCTCTATGGCGTCCCTTTCTACGGCCGAGGCGTTTGGCCTGGACCACGGTTGCCGCGACCCGCACGAACTGCGTGGCGCCATCGCCCCGGGCAAGCGTGCCGACCTGCTGGTACTCAACGACCTGACGTTTGCCACGGCTCCGCATCGCGTATATGCCGCCGGTGCTCTGGTGGCGCAGGATGGCACCTTTGTGGGCGAGATTGCACCCGAGATGGCCGAGGTTGCGGCCCTTGCCGATGAGCTGCGCGCCTCCGTTAAGCTGCCGAAGCTTTCGCTCGACGTGTTTGACTATGCCTTTAAGCCGGGCGAGGCCGTTATCGATGTCATCCCGGGTATGGCTATCACGGGTATGGCCCGCCCCGAGAGCGCCGAGGACTTGCGCCGCATTATGCTGATCGAGCGCCATGGCCGCGGCGTGTCGCTGCAGGCCGAGGGCGCCGATGGCGACGGTCCCGCCGGCATGGGCCTGGTCGGCAAGCATATTGGCCGCGGCTGGGTGCGTGGCTTTACCATCACCGGTGGCGCCATCGCCTCGACGATTGGCCACGACTCGCACAACGTGTGCGTGGTGGGCGACAACGCGGGCGATATGATGGCTGCCGTCGAGGCTGTTGGCCAGGGCGGCCACGTGCTGGTGCGCAACGGCGAGGTCGTGGCGCGCATTCCGCTGGCGCTTGGTGGTCTGATGAGCGAGGGTACGGCCGAGGATGTCGCCGCGCAGCACGACGACTTTATGGTCAAGGCGCGCGCCATGGGTATCGAGCCGCCGCTCGACCCCATCATGGGCATCATCTTCCTGCCCCTGCCGGTGATCCCGACGCTCCGCATCCGTCCCGAGGGCATGTTCGACGTCACCACCTTCACCTACGCCGACTAGTCATTGGGGACGTTCTTAAACGACTAGTCATTGGGGACACTCTTCGGCATGTTTCTTGGTGCCGTGCCTGTGCGTGGTGTCGAGGGGGGGGCATGTGAAGCGTCCGCCAAGCCCTTGTAATGGTTTTGTCTGAGCGGTCTGCACGAGCTCCTTTTGGGTACGGTTGAGTTGGATTTATGTCTGATTCCGTCAAGCCCGAAAGGAGCTTTTCTATGATCAAATTAATCGCATCCGATATGGATGGCACGCTGCTCGATGAGAATAGCCAAGTGCCGCCCGAGACCTACGAGCTTATCGTGGCCCTGCGTGAGCGTGGCGTGCATTTTGCCGCGTCGTCGGGGCGTCGCTATGACCGTCTGTGCGAGTTCTTTGCGCCCGTTCGTGACAAGATGGACTTTGTCGCCGCTAACGGCGCCCAGGTCTACGCCGACGGTAAGATGGTAGACCGTGAGGTGTATTCCCACCTGGCGATTCGAAGGCTCGCCCAAGCCGTCAGGACGTTTCCCAATCTGCATCTTGCGCTCTTTGACCGAACCAAGTCCTTCCTGCTCGATGACGAGTGCAAGTTCGTGCGTGAGGTCGATAAGGACCTTCCCAATGCCGAGCGCATTTGGGAGCTGCCCGATCCCAGCGTAAATATCATCAAAGCGAGTATCTTTTGCGACGACAGTGCGGTTATGGACAGTGCGTACGTGCTACAGCGCGAACTTGGTCAGCTCTTTACTTTTGCGCCTTCGGGCAACGCGTGGATCGATGCCATGCAGCCCGGTGTGTCGAAGGCCTCGGGTATCGCGCAGCTCGCGGAGCATTACGGCATTGGACGCGACGAGGTCATGGCGTTTGGCGACTCGATGAACGACTACGAGATCATTCGCTTTGTCGGCACAGGCTGCGCGATGGAAAACGCGCGCCCTGCGCTCAAGGCCGTTGCCGATCGCGTGGTGGGTCGTAACCGCGACCACGCTGTCCAACAGGAGCTCCGTCGCGTGCTGGAGAGCCTCGCCTAATCCGGCAGTTGGGGACGTCTCTGCCGGCAGCCGGGGACAGTCCTTGCGGTTTTCCGTGGGTAGCTAAAATGGCCCCGTCCCAAATTAGCTACCCTGCCGGGTTGCTGCTGCTAGGCGAGGGCAGCCATGATGGCGTGGGCGACGCCGTCGTGGTCGTTGTCGAACTCGGTGATGGCGTCAGCGGCCTCGCGGTCCTCGGGCTCGGCGTTGATCATGGCCATGCCGTGGCCCGCCGCCTGCAGCATGGGGATGTCGTTGATGTTGTCGCCAAAGGCCCAGGCGTCGGCGAGACGCTCGCCCAGGTGCTCGCATAGCCAAGTGAGGGCCGTTCCCTTGGTAGCGCCCTCGCCCATGACCTCGATATTCATGGCGTACGAACGCGTGACCTCGATCCCGCCGAGCGAATCAAGCGCAGCCGCGATGGCGTCGCGATCGGCCGGGTCGTGCCAGTACATGGCGATGCGTTCGAGTGTCTCGACCTCGTCGATCTTGCTGTCGATATCCATGTCGATCGGTGTTCGTGTGCGCTTGAGCGAAGCCGCGATGTGCGGGTCGCCGCCACAGAACTCGTCTAGGCGCGTGTAGAGCGAGCGGGGGAGGAAGCACTGCCCGTCCGCGAAGATATCGAAGGTGACGTCATGGCCGGCGGCAATGCTATGGACGCGGTGGGCGATGGCGCGGTCGAGCGGTCGGCTCAAAATGCGCGTAGCACGTGAGGTATCGGTGGGCATACCGTCGTCGAGCTGCCAGACGCTGGCGCCGTTGGCGCAGACCGCGTAGTGTACGGCGGGGTGGGCGAGGATGGGCTCAAAGACGCCCGACAGCGGGCGCCCCGTGCAGGGCACAAACTCAATACCGCGTCGCGCAAGCTCGTCGAGCATCGCCCAGGCGGCGTCGCTCATCTGCTTATCACTCGTCAGCAGCGTCCCATCCATATCGGAAAACACAATCATTCGATGCAGCCCTTTCTGCTGGCATAAAAAGCGTGGCCGAGGGCGGTGATGCCCTGGCCACGCTCGGGTTCTATAGCGGTCCGCGTCCTAGCGGTCGGCGAGTGGCTTGTACGCCAGCGGCTCGATCACCGGACGATAGGCCGGGCGAATAATACGGTGCGCGCAGAAGAGCTCTTCCATGCGGTGTGCCGACCAGCCGGCCATGCGGGCGACGGCGAATAGCGGCGTAAAAAGCGTCTCGGGCACGCCGAGCATCTTGTAGATAAAGCCCGTGTACAGGTCGATGTTGGCGCAGATAGGCTTGGTCATGCCGTGGTCGCGCATCACCTGCGGTGCCAGGCGCTCGATGCGCTCGATGAGCGCGAATTCATCGCCCAGGTCCTTCTTGGCGGCAAGTGTGCGCGCGTAACGGCGGCACACCTCGGCGCGCGGGTCGCTCAGCGTGTAGACGGCGTGGCCCATACCGTAGATGAGACCCGTGCCGTCGAAGGCCTGCTTGTCGAGGATCTTGCCCAGGTAGGCTGCGACCTCGTCCTCGTCCTCCCAGTTGGAGACATGCGCGCGGATGTCCTCGTGCATAGACACGACCTTGGCATTGGCACCGCCGTGGCGCGGGCCCTTGAGCGAGCCGATGGCCGCGGCATAAGCGGAATACGGGTCGGTGGCCGAGGAGGACAGCACGCGGCAGGCAAACGTGGAGTTGTTGCCGCCGCCGTGCTCGGCATGCAGCATGAGCATCACGTCGAGCAGCATGGCTTCGTCGCGGGTGAACGCCATGCCACCGCGCAAGACCTGTAGGATGGTCTCGGCGGTGGAGAGACCGGGCGTGGGGTGCGGCACGTGAACCTCGGAGCCGCGAAGCTTGGCGACCGAGGCCATGTGTGCGAAGGCGGCGATGCGCGGGAGACGTGCGAGCATGGAAATGGCGACGTCGATTTCATGCTCGGGCGTGATCACGTCGGGCTCGGCGTCGAAGGCGTAGAGCAGCAGTACGGCGCGCTGGAGCACGTTCATGATGCTCGACGACACCGTGGTCATAGGGAACTCTTTAACGTACTCGTCGCTCAGATGTCTAAAGGCGCCCAGGCGCTCACAAAAGCCGTCGAGCTCTTCCTTGTTGGGCAGCGAACCCGTGATAAGCAGATAGGCGACTTCTTCGTAGCCGTAGCGATTCTCGGCCTGGGCATTGTTGACCAGATCCTCGATGCTGTAGCCGCGAAGCGTGAGCTTGCCCTGATCGGGCACGACCTTTCCGTCGACCTTGTTGTAGCCGTGCACATCCGAGATACGAGTGAGACCCGCGACCACGCCCGAGCCGTCAGCATTGCGCAGGCCGCGCTTGACATTGTGCTCGACAAACAGACCCTCTTCATAAGGGTCGGTCGGCAGGCCGTGGTAGAGGCTTTCGCTCTCAGACGAAATCTGGCGGCTTGCTTCGTAATCCAGGACTAGTCGGCTCAAGTGGTCATCGAAGCGGTAATAGATTTTCTTGGCGTCGTAGGCCATGTGCGCTCCTCTCCGGGCCGTGTGGGGGCGGCGTGCTTGAGTGCAGATGCGCCGGCCTGTTCCTGCACGGCCTGTTCGCTACAGGCGGTACATAAAGTTAAAGACGTCCTCGCGCTGGATGGACACGTTGACGCCCGAAAGCTCGCCGGCCTCGGCCAGGGCCTTCTGCAGCTCAGCGAAGTCGAGCTTGGACTCGGCGGTATCGGCCAGCATGGTCATGGTGAAGATGTCCTCGATAATGGACTGCGTGATGTCGCGGATGTCGACGTTGGCCTCGCCCAGGACACGGGTGACGCCGGCGACGATGCCGGGGCGGTTCTTGCCAAGGACGGTGATGACGATACGGGAGGACGAGATCTCGGCCATGGGAAACCCTTTCGCGTGGTTGCGGCGCGCGGGGCGCTCCGCTACGGTACAGTGTTCATCATTGTACCTGTCTGGCGCCAAAAGGGGTGTGCTTACTGCGGCGTTACACGTCTGCAACATGAGCGTAAGGGGGAAGGCCGTACGGGGAAGAGCCGTCTGGCGCGTGTCTGGCTCGTGTTGGGTTGATTTCCGATCTCAGCCGAACACATTGAGCGGACAGGCCGTTCCCGCAGTCAGCCGAACGCCTCCGACGGCTGATTCCGAACTGGAAGCGGAGGGCATCCCCGCCCTTCGGTAGGGGATACCGCTCCGCGGCGCATGCCGCGGGCGGCGCCCCTATCGGACCACCGTGACCTCAGTTGGGATGGGCCCAGCACTGCCGCGTACTCGGTGAGCTAGAGCCAACTGTTCGTCTTCACGTCGCGTATGGCGATATTTCGGTCGTCCGGCTCGGTGATGCCGTAGCCGAACGCCTGGAGCGTCTCGATGGACTCCTGGATCCTCTGTTGGAACATGGGACCCGGATCGACCCTCGGCCCGAGGTGCCCGCGCCAAAGGCACGGCGTGGCGCGCAGCATGTTATGGATTTTGGAGATGGGCTCGATGTCGGCGTAGACGTTGAGCGTCGCCATGGCGTCCTTGTGGCCGAGGATCGATTGGAGCGCCTTGATATCGCCGCCTTGGCGGATCCACTGCGTCGCGAAGGTGTGGCGCAGGCCGTGGAACGTGATCAGCTCGTCGTTGGTGCCCATGAGGCCGTTGGTCTCCGAGAACGTCTTGAACGCCCTGCGGATATAGCTTGTCGTCGCGAAGGTCGCGCCCGGCTCCGACAGGATGTAGCAGTCCCCGATCTCGACCGCCCCGGTAAGGCCGCGCAAGCGCAGCTTTCCGCAGTCGATCTCGTGGGTCTCCTTCAGGAAGGGGAGTAGGCCGACCGGGTCGATGGGGATACCCCTGGCGTCATGGGTCTTGGTGTCCTTGATGAACGAACCCATTCCCTTCGCGTACGCCACCGAGTGTCTGATCGAGATCAGGCCCGTCTCGAAATCCACATCGCACCACCGAAGGCCGCAGACCTCGCCGATTCGCATCCCCGTGTGCAGGGCGAGTACGACCGCCCTCTAATCCTCGGCGGACCAATCGAGTCCGAACTCCTTTCGGGCATCCTCTTCGCTCATGACTTCGAGAAGGTCTCCGGGTTGGCAACGAAGGGCGAGGCATAGCTGCTCGAGTGTGTTGAAGCGAATGCCGCGAATATGCCCTTTTTTAATACGGGACAGGTTCACGGGCGTGGTTCCAATCCTTTCGGCAAGTTCGTTCGAGGAAATCTTTCGCTCGGCCATGATCTTGTCGAGGCGAACAATTACGGGCATGGCGTTTCCTTACGCAATCTCGTCGGAGTCGAGGTACAGCTCTCGGGCGTACAAGAAGAGCTGGGAAAGCATGAACAGGACGATGCCGAGAACCAGAGAGGTCCAATCGAATGATGAAGCGATCTCTTGGGCGCCGACGGCCCCCTCGCCGCCAAACATCGAAACGGAGGTTTTGAGTGAGCCGGCGTAGAGGCTGGTGGCAGCTTGAACAACGAAGAGAATGCCGAGCACCTTCAAGCATGTCGCAGACCCTTTCTTGAAGGGGTCTGCGCTCTTGATCGTCCACACGAGAACGGCGCTGAGGATGGTCGTAGCGATACCGATGACGGCAGGGACCAATGTCGAGATCGCAAGGGCTGGATACGCGGGGGAGTCTGCAATTACAGGGTTGTCGAGCACTTCGATTGCTGGCTTTAAGGAGAACGCCACTTGTGCGATGGCGGTGGCGCAAAGGGTCGCAGAGGCTATCGCACATGCGATGCGGAAGGAATGAAGCCGGGGAGTGCGATTGTCGGAACTCATAATAACCTCCGAAGAATTTAAAAAACTCAGGTTACTTTTTAACAGTTTATGTTAAATTGACTTTGCCGGCAAGTAATAAGGGCCGAGCATTTTGTTCGGCCCCTCTGTTCCGACTGGATGAGGTTAAGGTTGGCGATGAATATGCTCAAAATCTCGAAGGCGATCTTTAGGTCGCTTCTCTCCTCCAGGTCGCTCTGTGTTGTCGTTGTTGCGTTGATGGTTCTTTGTGCTCTGCCCGTCTTCAGGAGCGCGGCTGGCATCGACGGACGGGTCGAATACCTCGAGTCGGGAATAACCCGTGTTGAGCAGGAATTGTCAGCATCCTATGCGGATGCGCTTGTGAATGCGGGGGAGGACGGTGTCTATACCTCTTCATCAAGCATGCCCGCGCTTCTGTACCCTCTTGCCGCGGGACGTCTTATCTTGGCACCGCTCTCTCCCCTACTTCCGTTTCTGCAGATATCGGATGGAGAGTACACCTATTATGACGGATCGAAGGAGTACTTGCTATGGGTCGCAACGGCCGTTGCCGTCTCGTTCCTTGCCGCGCGTCTTAACAAACGTGAAAAGCTCATCATCCAGGCACCGATGGGCGAGCTGGGTAGACTTGTTGCATCGAGCGTATGGGCGAGTGTTTTTGCAATGCTTGCCGTCCTCGCCATCAATCTTCCAGGGATAATCGCCGCGCTTGTGAAGAATGGCCCGGGCTCGCCGTTCTATCCGATAGGCTACATTCAATATGCGACTCCGGTTATCAAACCGGCTTGGCTGGTGTTCGCGCAGACGGCCATCTTGCAATTCTTGGTGGCAGCGTTCATCTCGCTTGTCGTTCACCTTGCCGTGAAGATTGCCAATAACCCTACGCTTGGAATCGTGTTCGTATGTGCCCTGATGGGGGTGACGATGGTTCCCGGGTATTACGGAAGATCCATCGCTTTACGTGAGTTCGCCCTGTTGAATCCCCTTACGTATGCGAACACTGAGTTGACCGTCGGCGCCTATAGCCCGTACCCGACAACGCAGATAGTGAATCTGCCTGGACTTTGCTTCGAGCGTGGCGCGATTGCCCTCGTATGCGCAATCGGGATCGAGGTGCTGGCAATTAGCCTGCTTTGCGTTGCTGGAAAGAGCGGCTGCGCGTGCCCGATATCCCCGATTTGTCTTGAGAGAGGTTCCTTCACTGCATCGAGAACGGCAACTCGTTCGAGCGCTTGTGCCTCCGCCGTTGCATACGTAAGAACGATGGGGAAACTGCTCCTGCGTTCTCCTACCCTCGCCGTATGCGCGATTGCAATGTCGACGACGATGCTGGCCCCGGCTCTGGTCGAGATGTTTCCTGACGCTGATAACGTTTCCGCTGTTCGGTATAGGGATGGGGAGCTCCGTTCAATAGATCGGTATCTAGAGCAGAACGCTGCGAATATGGACGTCGAGGGCAAAGCGGCCCTGGAAGACATGCGGGATGCTCTTTCGGGTTTCGTGTACGCGCCTATGCCTGCGGAGGGGTTTCGAAGCCTTGCGACGTACGAGCGCGCTCGAGGTGAGCTGGGCGCGGCAGATGCGACTCTCCTGCAATCGATCGGAATCGAGCCGGAGACTCCTTCTCGTGCGGAGGCGCGCGCCCTTCTGCTTGAGTCGATCGCGAGCTTGCCGGACCCCAAGGTTTACGAGTTAAGTACGAAGATGCCCCCATTAATCCTCCTTTCGTATCTCCAGGCAGCGCTTCCCTCCTTATTTTTGCTGTTGCCCGTGGTTGTCACATCGCTCGCGTGTACCCACCTGCAGTGTCGTTCCCTTCTGGTTCTCCAGATCCCCGCAACAGCGCATGTGCGTTTTCTGACGGCTGTTGCGCTGGCTCTCCTGCTTGGCTTGGTGCTGCTTTTGGTGTCGATGGTTCCCGCTGTCGTTGTGTCCGTGATTAAGAACGGTGCGGGTGGATCGGAGTATCCCGTCGCTCTCATTCGGGCGGGAGCTTCGACAACGTCCACGGTGGGGGAGGCGGTGTTGTGCAGTATTCCGTTGCTGGTCATGGCATACGGCGTGATTTCCGTCGTCGCTGCGTTGACAGCAGCGATTAGCCGCAACCCCGTTGTCACCGGAATGGTTTGCGCGGTTCTCTTGGTGTTGGGTTCGTTGAGCGCTCATGTTGAAAGCGTGGGCATGGGCGTCGCGCTGCTGGCTCCATTCGCCTCGTTTGATCCCGCTTCCCAGGTGGGGACGATTGGGCTCCTTGGGCGAGGGACGAACGCGATGCCTTTTGGAGAGGTCGTCGGCGCATCGGGCGCTCTGCTGGTGGTCTTGGGCGCCGTATCTCCGTTGATGGTGCGCCTGAGTGTTCCAAAGATCGAAAGGGGATGATCTCGATGATTGACCTTCAAACGCTGACGATCTCTTATGGAAAGAAGGTGCTCGTAGATTCGGTGAACGCTGAGTTTGCCCCGGGTACGGTCTACGGTCTCGTCGCTCCGAACGGGCATGGAAAGACGACGTTGCTGCGTGCGATGGCAGGTTTGCCGGGTCCTCGCGTGGACGGGAGCATCGTTCTGGATGAGGTGCAGGGTACGGGTGCGAGAGAGGTCCGTTCTATGATCTTCTATGCACCTGGTGAGGGGACGCTGCTGTATCCCGGATTGCGTGCGGAAGATCACCTCAAGATGGTTTGCGATATGTGGCCGCATGCTCGCGATATCGAAGAGATAGTGGAACAAACGCAGATAGGCGAGTTCGCGAAGATGAGGATCCGCACTCTGAGCCAGGGCATGAAGCAGCAGCTTACCCTGGCGATTGCGTATGCGACGGGCGCGCGGTACCTTCTATTAGATGAGCCCATGAACGCGCTCGACCCCAGCAGGGTGGACTTGCATTCCGAGATTCTCAGGAAGCTGGCCGATTCTGGTACGTGCATCATCATGTCATCCCACATCTTGGATTCGGTCGATAGGCTGTGCGATGAGATTCTGTTTTTGAAGGATGGGAAGCTCATTAGAAGCATTCCGCAAGATGATGCTGCGCCGAAGTCTCCTGGATCCCATTTCGCAAAGCCTGCCGGACGCGCCGAGGGTGCGCTAAGCACGTATCGGCGACTCTACGAAAAGGGCGGGTAGAAATGCAAGTTAAAAATCTATGTGGCCAATGTGATACCGTTGAACCCGCATATCGATACCGCTCAGCCATTCGCCTCGCCCCCATCGCACGCATCTTCATTCGGTCTGTCATTATTAATCTAACGATGCTTTGAGAAATGTAGGTGCTTCTAAATGTACTGTCGACTTCTTCTCAAACTAATCCTAAGAGACAGGGCCGTATGGATTTGTACGCTCGTTCTCGCTGCAGCCTTCTCCATCCCCATTGCGTTCAATTCACCCATCTACGGGCCCTTCTTTATGAAGCAGGGCATGCAGGGCTTTGTCGACGCATTCAATACGCGCGCACCCCAGGCCAACGGCATAGACCTATCGCCAGAGCAGCAAGTCGACGCGGAGCTTGCAAGATGCGCGAACGCCGCCCTCGCCGCTCAAACCGACGCCGCCTTTCTCGATTCTGCCGAGAGCTACTACGCGCTCATGGGCGAAGGCTTCCAATCCGGGTCCATCGTGGGAGACCGAGAGACCAATGACGCAGACCTCGCGTATTGCCG
>CABTZA010000001.1 GCA_902489225.1 uncultured Collinsella sp. | reverse complement strand
TCACCAAAACGCTCGGATGTGGCGGAGTTCCAAACCACCATCGCGCGCTTAGGCTTGCCCACAGCCGAGGCAAACATGCGCGACAGCTCATCGAACGCGCCCAATCCGACGCGGACATCGACGCTGCGGTTTTGGAAATTGATCAGTTGACGGCGAATCATAGCAGTCCACGCTCCAAAAGCATCTCGGCACAAAGGTAGGAAACGTCCTCGAAGGACTTGTTGCGAATATCAAGGGTAAGGTCGGCAGCCTGGCGATACAACGGACGGCGATGCTCAAACAGGCGCGCGGCATGCTCAGGCGAGCGGAAATCGGGGCGCGTGTCGGACCGACGAATCTGGCGAATCGAATCCTCGAAGTCGCCCTCGAGGTACACGCACGTACCCATTTCGTGCATCAGCTCAATATTCACCGGCGTCTCGACAATGCCACCCCCGCACGATACTAGCAGGCTGCGCTCACTTTGAAGCGAACGGAGTGCCGAGGTCTCGAGCTCGCGAAAACGATCCTCGCCCTCGGTCTCAAAAATCTCGGTTACCGACTTGCCGCAACGGCGGACGACCAGGCGGTCGGTATCGATAAAACGCCGCTTGAACATGGTGCCGACGTTGCGCGCGAGCGTCGATTTGCCCGCGCCCAAAAAGCCGATAAAGAAGATATGGTCGCAGCCGTGTTTGATGTGCTGAGACATGGCGAAACCTATTCCTCGCAGGGAAGGTCGCGCAGGGCCCGGCGCTCAAAGATACGGAAGATCTGCGTATACCACAGGTCCTGCGTCGCCTGCGGCTTTACCAGTATGGTATCGACGCCGGCGAAATTGCCGCTCCACACGTCAGTGTAGAGCTGATCACCGATCAGCACCGCCTCGTCGGCCGTGGCGCCGAGGCGCTTAAGACCCGCCTTGAGGGCAAACGGCGCCGGCTTCATGGCGTGGCTGATGGCCTCGAGTCCCAGCTCGCGTGCAGAGCTCATGACCTGGTCGCGATGCCAGTTGTTGGACACCATGCACAGCTTAAAGCCTTTGGCGCGGGCGGCGTCGAGCCAAGCGGAAACCGCGGCGGGAACCTGCTCGGTGTCGCGCGGCACCAGGGTGTTATCGCGATCGAGCAGAATGGCGCGTTTGCCGTCGGCCCACAGGGTATCAAGGTCGATGCGATCGACCGAGGCAACGTATCGTTTGGGGCTAAAAATCCTCATGCTAATTCCAAGACTGTTGATGCTCTTCATAGGTTTGCGAGAAGTACTCCTCGTCCTGCGTAATGTAGAAATACAGGTCATCGGAGTCGGTCGGCTCAAGCGTGGCCTTGAGTGCCTCGAGCGACGGAGAGCAGATGGGCGTGGGCGGTAGGCCCTCGTGCTTATAGGTGTTATACGGACTATCACTCTGCAGGTCGTCGGCGGTAACCTCGCCACCGGTGACATACATCATGGTCGCATCGCTGTTGAGATAGCGCAAACCGTCGAGCTTGCCGGCAAGGCGGTTGTAGAAGACCGAGGCCACGTGTGCACGTTGATCGGCGTTGAGGCCCTCGCGCTCAACGATAGAGGCCAAGTTGACGATGTCGTAGTCAGACATCTCCACACCGTAGCGCTCCTTGATCTTGGCTTCGCAGCTCGCAAAGTCAAGCGACTTGTACTCGGTCTTAAACTGATCGAGCATAGCGCGAACCACGTCATCGGCCGTCGGCGAATCACCCAACGAATAAGTCTTGGGGAACAAGAAGCCCTCGAGCGAGTCGTTGGCGGCGCCCTTAAGGAAGCTATAGTCGTCCACGTAGTTGGAGGCCTTGGCCTGGTTGAGGAAGTCTTCCTTAGAGATACTGTCGTAAGCCTGGGCCACACGGTCGGCGACTTGATCGACCGTTAGGCCCTCAGGGATAGTCAGCGCATTGGAGCCCGCGTTGGGGCCTTCCATGAGCTGCTGAACAACCTTGGTCGCATCCATGAGTGTGGTGAACGAATAAGTACCAGGCTTGAGCGACATATCGGCGTTGAGCTTTTTCACCGCCGCATAATAATCCTTGGGATTTTCGACGATATGGTTCTCGGAGAGAATCGAGGCGATAGTATCGCCCGAGGCACCGTCGGGAATCGTGATAGTAACTTGCTGGCCAGCAGCGACTTTCGCATCCTCACCGCCAAAGAAGCCCTTGACGGCTGGCACGACAAAGAAAACGATCGCGACAAGCGCAAGCACGGCGACGACGCCACCGATAATCATAGGCACCGGGGAGCTTTTCTTTTGTGTACCACGGCGGACGTGCGTGTTATAGCTCGAGCGCGTAGCCGGAGCAACGCCGTGCGAGCCATGAGCATGATGTGTGTGGGGGCGTGATTGCCGGGCCTGGCCCTGCGTGCGCTGGGCAGGAGCCTGCTGCTTAAAACGAGCGCCGCCAGCGGGTTGCGCGGGACGAACGGCGGACTGTTGAGCAACACGCTGAGTAGGCTGAGCCGAACGCTGCGTCGGCTGCGCCGGGCGCTGGCCAGGCTGAGCAGGACGCGGCACGGGCTGCCGCGTACGATTCTGCTGGCGCGGATCGGAAGCGCTAGGCATGCTGAACCTCCTCGTTTTTACGATCGAGCCATGTCTGCAAGAACAGGCTGGCGGCGATCATGTCAATCTTGCCCCTCATCTGCTTTTCGTTGAGTCCCTGCTCTCGCAGGATTCGCTTGGCCTCCTGCGAGGACAGACGCTCGTCCTCAAACTCCAGAGGAAGTTCGAGCTCTTCGGCAATCTTTTGGGCCACGGCGGCGACGCGCTCGGCCTGGGGGCCGGGCTCACCGGCCATGGTCAAGGGACGTCCGCTTACCAGGATATCGGGCTCATAGTCCTCCACCAGGTAGCGAAACGTCTTTGCCATGCCAGTGACCTCGGCAGCCGGAAGCACCTTGACAGGCATCGCCATCTTGCCATCACGGCTCGAGACGGCGATGCCAATCCTGGTCTCCCCTATGTCCAGCGCAAGCGCGACCACAGCGACTACTTAGGTTCTTAGGCGCCGAGCGCGGTCTTGGCGGCCGCAAGGGCATCGGCGATACCGGCAGCGTTCTTGCCACCGGCCTGGGCCATGTTGGGACGGCCGCCACCGCGACCATCGACCAGGCCCGCGATCTGCTTGATCACGTTGCCGGCGTGGAAACCGGCCTTCACGGCGTCATCGGAGCCGGCGGCGAGCAGGGCCGGGGTGCCCTTCTCGGTCACGCTGGCAACAACGCAGGCGACAGGGCCGGCGACCTTCTGGTGCACGGTATCCCAAACGTTGCGCAGGTCAGCGGCCTCGAGACCCTGAAGCTCAGCAACAACGAGCTTGTAGCCATTCAGCTCGACAGCACCCTCGATGGCGTTGGAGATTGCATCGGAGGAGCCACCAGTGAGCGCCTTCTTGAGCTTGTTGGACGTCTCGCGCAGCTCGGCCTGCAGGTTCTCCACGCGGGCGGGAACCTCGTCGACGCGGCACTTGAGCGCAGCGGCGGCGGCGTCAACGAGCGCCAGGCGGTCGGCCATGTAGTCGAGGGCACCCTTAGAGGTCACGGCCTCGATACGGCGGACATTGGAGCCCGTGGAGGACTCGGAAATGATCTTGAAGAGGCCAATCTCGGCGGTATTGGCGGCATGAGTGCCACCACAGAGCTCGCGGGAGAACGGCTGGTCCTCGGCGCCCACGGAGACGACGCGGACAACATCGCCGTACTTCTCTCCAAACAGAGCGACAGCGCCGGCAGCCTTAGCCTCGTCGATGCCCATGACACGGGTCACAACCGGCTTGGAAGCGAAGATCTGCTGGTTGACCAGGTCCTCGACAGCCTTGAGCTGCTCGGAGGACAGGGCCTCGAAGTGCGTGAAGTCAAAGCGCAGGTGCTCGGGCGTCACCAGCGAACCGGCCTGGGAGACATGCTCGCCCAGGACCTGCTTAAGGGCGGCGTCGAGCAGGTGCGTGGCGGTGTGGTTGCGGCGCAGGAAGCCACGGCGCTCGGCGTCGAGCGCGGCGGTAACAGCGGCACCGACAGTCAGCGTGCCCTCGGCAACGTGCGCGACGTGGGCATACAGGCCGTTGTGGTTCTTGGTGTCGGCAACGGTCAGAACAACGCCCTCGGCGGAAAGCTTGCCGGCATCGCCCTGCTGGCCACCCATCTCGGCATAGAACGGGGTGCGGTCGAGCACAACCTCGACATCCTCGCCGGCGGCAGCAGACTCGACGGACTCGCCGTTGCGCACGATGGCGACAACCTTGGCGCCCTCGATCACATCGTTGTCATAGCCGTCGAACTCGGTCGCTGCGACCTTGTCCGAAAGCTCGACCCACACGTCGTTGAAGCTGCCCCAGGCGTCGCCCTTGGCATTGGCGCGGGCGCGGGCCTTCTGGTCCTCCATGCAGGCAGTGAAGCCGTCCATATCGACGTCGTGGCCAGCGGTGCCGGCGATCTCGACGGTCAGATCGATGGGGAAACCAAAGGTGTCGTGCAGTTTAAAGGCGACATCGCCCGGAAGCACGGCGCCCTCGGCAAGCGCTGCCAGGGCCTCGTCCAGATAGACGCGGCCGTTGTCGAGCGTCGTGGAGAAGCGCTCCTCCTCGGAGGCGACGATACCCTTGACGAGCGCGACATTCTTGAGCAGCTCGGGATAAGCCTCGCCCATCTGAGCGTTAACCTCGTCGATGAACTTGGTCAGGAAGGCGCCCTCGATGCCCAGCAGGCGACCGTGGAACACGGCACGACGGAGCAGGCGGCGAAGGACGTACTCGCGACCCTCGTTACCGGGAAGGATGCCGTCCGAGATCATAAAGTCGACGGCACGGGAGTGGTCGGCGATGATACGCAGGGAGCGGCTGGCGCCAGAGTAATCGTCGGCGTCATAGGTCTTGCCGCTAATCTTCTCGCCCAGCTTGATGAGGTGCTGCATCAGATCGCCGTCGTAGTTGGCGGTCTTGTGCTGCATGATGGCGGCCATGCGCTCCAGGCCCATGCCCGTATCGAGGTTGCGGTGCGGCAGCTCCGGCAAGGAGCCGTCCTCCTGGCGGTCGTACTGGGTAAAGACGAGGTTCCAGAACTCCAGGAAGCGGTCGCAGTCGCAGCCAGGCTTGCAGTCGGGGCTGCCGCAGCCGACCTCCTCGCCCATGTCAAAGTAGATCTCTGAGCACGGACCGCAGGGACCGGTGGGGCCAGCGGCCCAGAAGTTATCGTCCTCGCCCAGGCGGGAGATGTGGTCCTCAGCAACGCCCAGAGAACGCCACACGTCGTGGGTCTCGTCGTCCTCGGTAAAGACGGTGAAGTACAGGCGGTCGAGCGGCAGCTTGAACTCCTTGGTGATGAGCTCAAAGGCCCAGGCGCAAGCCTGCTCCTTGGAGACGCCGCCAAAAGAGAAGTCGCCGAGCATCTCGAAGAAGGACAGGTGACGGCCGTCCTCGCCGATACAATCGATGTCGTTGGTGCGGACGCACTTCTGGCAGGAAATCGCGCCGATCTCCTTCATGGTCTTCTTGCCCTGGTAGTACTCCTTAAACTGGTTCATGCCGGCGTTGGCAAGCAGCAGCGAAGGATCGTCGGGAACAAGAGACGAAGAAGGATAGAGCTTAAGACCGCGCTCCTCAAAGAAGTTGAGGAACTTGGAGCGAATCTCGGCCGTAGTCATTGACGGGTAGTCAGCACTCATAGAGGGAATCTCCTCGGTTTCACATCGAAACAGTTCAAACGTAACGATATTACCATCCCGCCGCGCCTGTGCAAAAAAGAGGGCCGGCACAATGCCGGCCCTTCAGCGAAATTGCATGTTAGCGCGTATGAATATTAATCCGAATTACCCCGCTAGTTGTCGTCATCGTCCATGGAGCCGTCGATGCCGGTTTTGGTGTCGTCGTTCATATTGAAATCGTCGTCTTTGGCGAAGGGATTCTTGAAAAAGCCCGTAGCATCGGGCTGAAGGCCCGAGAGCTTCATCCAGGGATTATCGAGCTCGGGTTTGGGCATGGCCTGGGCCTCGGGCGCAGTCTCGTTACCGATGAGCTCGGACTCATAGATGAAGGTGTCGTCGCCGAGCGCGTCGTAGGCGGCGACCGGGTTGTCATCGGCATCGCGGTACGGCGTGCCCTTAAACACGGCTCCGTCATAGGCCACAAGCTGACGGCCGGTCTCATTCTCGAAGTAGTACACGAAGATGCCCTTGAGGGCCGCACAAAGCGGGATGGCAATAATCATGCCGATGGGCCCCATGAGTGCCGAACCAATAACGAGAGCCGTAAGGCTCATAATGGGATGCACCTGCACTGAGCTCTGCATGACCTTAGGCGAAATCACATTGTCGGTGACGTTTTGCGCGACCATCGTCACGATGAGCGTCCATAACGCCAACATGGGGCTGAACATAAAGCCGAGTACCGTGGCGATTGCCGCGCTCACCCAGGGACCGACGACCGGAACCAAGTGCATGATGCCAGTGAAGATAGCCATGAGCGCCGCATACGGATGGCCGATAATCAGGAAGCCGATAAAGGCGAGGAAACCACCGCAGATGGACGTCACGACCATACCGCGCATGTAGCCGCCGACAGAGCGAGAAAGGATGGCGACAATAAAGCGGTACGAGGTCTCCTTCTCCTGACCGATGATGGTGCAAATCTCGTGATGCATGCGAGGGTAGTCGCAGGCCATCCAGTAGGCAAGCACCAGACCAAGGAAGATCACGAACAACTGCGAGGCCGTATTGGTGATGAGCGGGAACACACCGCGGCCAAGCTCGGCAGCAATCTGAGACACATACTTCGATGCCACGGTAACCAGCGACGAAAGATTATCGTCCAAATACTCCTTGAGCGGCGTGTTATGGAGCGTCTTGGCATGCGAGATCATCTCATTGAGATCGCCACCCGCAACACGAAGCTGCTCGGGCAGGCGGCTCAGGACTTCCATGATCTGACCAAAGAGAATCGGCGACAAGATGCAAACGACACCGACGAGCACGGCAACAACAACAATAAGCGCGATAAGCGAACCGATGCCGCGATTCACGCCATGGTGCTCGAGCCAGTTGGTGATCGGGGACATCACAAAGGCAATGATGGAACCAACAGCGAGAAACTCGATAACCGGCGCCAGGATGCCCATAAGGTTAAAGATGACAGCGGCGATGACAATGCAGCCGACAACAGCCCAAATGCGAAGCGTCAGAATGCGGGTGTCGCGCAGCACGCGATCGGTTTGTTGGGGGTGTTCACTCATGAACGAATCATCACTCCGTCGGGGTCGATCTTGTCCTGAATCTTCTTAAGCGTGCGGCGCAGCAGACGCGAAACCTGCACCTGAGAAATACCCAGCTTCTTGGCGATCTCGATCTGGGTCATGCCCTTCACAAAGCGCAGCTCGATCACCTCGCGCTCGCGCGGCGAGAAATCACGGATGGCTTCCTCGATCACTAGGCGGTCATCGGTAAAGTCGAGCTCGTTGTCGTCGTCGGCGTAACGGTCGAGAATCGAAGGGGCATCGTCGGAATCGGACGCACCAGGAGCCTCGATGGGCACCGAGGTATAGGCCGAAGACGATTCCATAGCCTCGAGGACCTCATCGACAGTCACATCTAGATACTCAGCGATCTCCTCAACCTTGGGCGAACGCTGCAGCTCGTTGGTAAGTTTGTCAGTAGCCTGGTTGACCTTGGCCGAGAGCTCCTGCAGACGACGCGGTACGCGCACACTCCAGCCCTTGTCGCGAAAATGGCGTTTGATCTCGCCCAGGATAGTGGGTGTCGCAAACGTCGTGAACTCGAGTCCGCGCTCGGGGTCAAAACGGTCGATAGCCTTGAGCAAGCCCAGATAGCCGACCTGCATGAGGTCGTCGAGCGGCTCGCCGCGATTCTTAAATTTGTTGGCAAGAAACCTTACCAGGTTCATATGGGACATGACGAGCTGCTCACGGGCGTCCGGATCACCGGTCTCCTTGTAACGACGAAACAGCTCGCGGGTTTTCTCCTTGTCCCAAGCGGTCTTGCCGCTCCGGGAACGTTCGGTCATATTAGATATCCGCCTTGAGGTCGAGGGAAAGCGTCAGGGGCGCCGTAGTCTTTTCGTAGGAGTCGCACACGCTCGCGAGGATGAGCTCGGCATACACCGCAGCCTGGTCGTCTTCATCGACCGTAGCCTGGTCGCCAAAGGTAATAGTCATGCCAACATGGGTCTCATCGACATCGAATTTGATGGTGATGTCATCGCAGTCGACCGCGGTGCAACCAAAGATGAAAGCCTCCTCAGCAGCCATGCGGATGTCCTCGATGCGATCGACAGACATAGAGCACAGGGCACCAACGTTGGCTGCCGTCATGCGCACAAGGCGAGCGAGACGCGGGTCACCGGCAACGGTCAGCGTGATAGGGCAGGTTGCTTCGCTACTCATCGCAGGACTCCTCAGAGGTCTCGGCGGGCGTATAGGTGTAATACTGAGCCGGCTTGGATACAGACTTCTGACCATCATCGTCGCCCGCGGCAGCCTCGTCCTCGCCAATTAGGACGCGCTCGGTAGGCAGCTCGGCCTCCGCAGCGGCAGCGGCGAGCTTGCGATCGGCGTCGGCTGCAGGAGCCTTCACCTTATTGAAGAGCTTCTGCACAGCACCGGCGGCAGAGTCGGTCACGCTAGACACAGCATTGCTGGCCTCGGCCATGCTGCCCGTAACCTCAGAAATGTCGCGAACCACGGCTTCGACCTCTACGAGATTGGAGGTAAGGGCATCAACTGCCGTCTTGCTCGACTTAAGCAGCGGCTCCATCTGGGCAAGTGCCGGCGTAAGCTCATCGACAGCGCCATCGAGCTTTGCCACCACAGGCTGAGCCTCGGCGATGGTGTTGTTGAGGTCGTTCACGGTCTTATCGAGCGAGTCGACAACATTGCGGGTCTTGCGCAGGGTAAGCGCGAGCTCAGCGATGGCCCACACGCCGGCAACGGCGAGCAGCAGCAGGGCGATTTGAATGGGACTCATACAAGCCTCCCAAAGGAATCGATATACAGACGCTTTTCATGGTACCCCAAAGGGGACCGAACATGCCAAGAGTAGCAACGTGGGACAAAATTATCAGCAGCTACTTCGGTGCATTCCCGCTGCGGTCGCGCTCGCTTTGCTCTACGCGCCACTCTTCCCAGCCGCGCCCGGCAGGCTGCCAGAACGCACCGCGCTCCAGCCCCTCGGGCAAATAGCGCTGATCGACCCAGCCTTCGGGATAATCGTGCGGGTATTTATACACACCGTAGTCGTCGCTGCCTGGGCGATGGCGATCGCGCAGATAACTCGGCACCTCGCGAAGCCCACTAGAATGGATATCGGCCAGCGCCGTATCAATCGAAGCCTCACACGCGTTGGATTTAGGGGCCAAACACACATAGAGTGCAGCCTGAGCCAGGTTAATGCGGCACTCGGGATAGCCAATGACCTCGGCAGACTTAAACGCGGCATGCGCCACCAAAAGCGCCTGCGGGTCGGCGTTGCCAACATCCTCAGAAGCCTGAATCATAATGCGGCGAGCGATAAACTTAGGATCCTCCCCCGCATCAATCATGCGCGCGAGCCAATAGATTGTGGCATCGGGGTCGCTACCGCGCATGGACTTAATAAACGCACTGATGATGTCGTAGTGCATGTCGCCGTTTTTGTCATACGAAAATCCACGACGCGGGTTGGCGATCTTCACGTCATCCACGGTGATGGGATAGCGCTCCCCCGCCACGGGCGCTGGCGTTCCCTCGGTATCGGGACGCGTGACGGCAATCTCGCTCGCAAGTTCGAGCGTCGTGAGCGCCGAGCGAGCGTCACCCGCTGCCAGCGTGCAGATGGTCTTAACCGTATCCTCATCGGCCGAGAACTTGCCGTTCAAACCCTGCGGCGCCTCGAGCGCACGCTCGATAAGCGTGGCGATATCCTCGTCTTTAAGATGCTCAAGCTCCACCACGCGACCGCGCGAGAGCAATGCCGAGTTGACCTCGAAGTACGGATTCTCCGTCGTGGCGCCAATCATAATGACGGTACGGTTCTCAACCGCATGCAGCAAGGCATCCTGCTGAGACTTGGAGAAGCGGTGAATCTCGTCGATAAACAGGATGGTGCGGCGGTCGTAGGTATTCAGGCGCGTCTTGGCCTCGTCAATCACGCGGCGAAGATCCTTCACGGTACCCGTCACGGCGCTGACCTCGACAAACTCGCTCTTGGTATGGTTGGCGATAATGTGGGCCAGCGTCGTCTTACCCGTACCGGCCGGCCCGTACAGAATCACGCTGGAAAGCACGTCGTGCTCGATCGCGGCACGCAACCATGAGCCCTTACCGACGGCCTTTTGCTGGCCCACGTACTCGTCGAGCGAATTGGGTCGCATGCGCACCGCGAGCGGCGCATTTTTAAAGGAACGCTCGCGCGTCGAGGCAGAAAAAAGGTCGTCCATAGCCATCCCGTGCATCAATCAAAAACGTTTTCAACTAACCAGTATACCGAAAGGATACGAACTACCGTTCGTTAATATAGGTACGATGCGGAAACTTTAGACCCGGGAACAGCTTGCTCGTCAGTTCGCAGAAATAACCGTCCGTCATGCTCGCGATATAATCCACCACGGCTTGATCCTTGTCGTCCTGCCAGGCATAGGTGCGATCGTAGTAGGAAAGTTGCTGCTCAATGCGCGAAATATGGTGCTTAAAGATGTAAGAGGACTCGTCACCACTATTTAGATCCCGCAGGCAACGGTCGTAGAGCTTTTCGAAGGCCTCGCGCAGCTCCACCTCGGAATCGCCTTCGATACCGCCCTTGCTATAGATCTTCTCGTAGTTCTCGCGCTTGGCTCGGCGGATTTCCCCAAACAGGTCCTCGCTCATCTCGATGCGCGGCTTACCATAGCTGTGCTCAACGATATCGATGGAAGCGTGCGTAAGGATCCAACTGTTGTAGGCACCGCCCCGGCCATCATCAAAAACGTCGGGCGAAAGCAGGCCCGCCGCGATCGCATCCTGACGGTCACGACCGACGTAGGCAAGAATATCCGAGATGCGAACGACGCAGCCCTCGAGCGTCATGGGACGCAGATGCCCAATTGCGCTATAGCCCGTGGCAATGCAATCCTCAACCGTCTGGTCAAACTGGTCAAAGGAGCTCATGTCCGAGAGCTCAAACACACGCTGCTCGTACTCGCCGTTATGGCATAGCACGCCGTCGAGCGTCTGGAGCGACACGTTGCGGCCGTACAGTGTGTCGAGCACGCGGACCGACTGCACGTTATGGAAAAAATAACGCCCCGTACGCTCATGATAGATATCGTTGAGGAAACGCTCGCCGGCATGGCCGAAAGGCGTGTGTCCCAAGTCGTGACCCAGGCCAATCGCCTCGATCAGATCGCAATTGAGCCCCAGGGCGCGACCGATATCGCGCGCAATGCGGGAGACGAGCTGCACGTGCAAACCGCGGCGTGACAGATCGTCATTGCTACGGAAGCTAAAGACCTGCGTTTTGCCTGCATAACGGTTGTACGCCGGAAGATGAAGTATCTTTTCGGTATCGCGCATAAACGCCGGACGCATAAGCGTGCCTTTGTCGGCGGCGCGATCAATACGACGAATGACCTGATCGTCGTTGCAACGATACGGGTTGACATAGCCCGAAGCACGATCGGCGGCAATGCGCTCGACAAGTTCGGGCGACAACGCCGAGGGAATACGGTCCATGCGCGCCTTAATGACGGCCGTTTCTTGATTAGTTGCCATGGCATGCTCCTTAAGAAGGATGCGCAATCGGTTACAAAGTGCAGCCCACGACCTCGATTATGGCAAAAATCGGCACCAAAAACGGGAGCAATGGCAGGGAGCGTGATTTTGTGAAGAGGCAGGAGAGGGCCAGGGCCAGGAGTGCGACGGCAAATGCCACGATGCCACCCATAGGGTCGAGCGTGCAAAGCGCGAAGAGCGCCTTGGCATCCCCCATGCCGATGCCCGGGGCGTGGCGAAGGCGCCGCCAGAGCGACTCAGTGAGCACAAGGGCAAGGTAGACGATGACCGCAAGACCGGCGTGGTCAAGCGCTGTGTTCAAACCGAGGTCGAGCCAAACGCCCGCCAACGCCGCCACGGCACATGCGCCGGCAAGCCCATTGGGAAACCGTCGCTCTCGGGCATCAATTGCCACGCCGGCAAAGATGCAAATCCAAAACGGGATATAGGCCATCGGACTCCTCCTCGAGCTGCATCGCAAAAGCAAAAACCACCACAAAGGTGCCTGTCCCCTTTGCGGTGGTTTTGGTGGTGGTTATTTGGCGCCTTGCATGACCTCGTCAAGGGTAACGTTGACGGCGTGCTGCGTCGGCACCCAGTCGACCTTCAGGAACAGCGCGGCCACCGTGATGGGGATATAGCTGAACATAAAGATCGGGAAGGTAAACAGGTTAGTCACCAGGCGCCACTTTTGCGCGCAGTGAATATGCTTGTACTCAAAGATAGTCGTGAGCAGCGCCAGGATAAAGAACGTCTGATACATCATGGCGAAGGTCATAATGAGCGAAGCGGCGCACGCCTGCATCTCGACTTCGGTAGCCAAGAAACCATGCGAAAGGCCACCCACAATCAAGAACGTCGCATTAGCGAGCATCGAGATCAGCGATAGCAGCATACCCGGGGCGATCGTCATGAACATGTCGTAGGCGGCAAAGCGATGATAGCGGAGCATCGACTTGACCAGATGCTTACCGTAGGTAAAGAACACCTGGTAAAAGCCCTTGGTCCAGCGCATACGCTGCTTCCAGGATGCCTTGAACGTCACGGGTTGCTCGTCAAAGAACTCCGCCGGCGCATAGCCAATGCGAATACCGTGAATAGCGCAGAACGTAGTGAACTGAATGTCCTCGGTCAGCGTGTGGAACTGCCAACCGTGCATGCCCTCGATAACGCTTGACGAGATAAGGTAACCCGAACCCGAAACAGCGCAGGACGTCTTACAGATATTGCGCGCGTTGTTGAGGAAGCGCGCCTCGCGTAGATACCACGTGGCATTAGCAGCCGAGATCCACGAGCTGCCGAAGTTCTTGGAATTGCGATAGCTCGTGACCACATGGAAGCCCTGGTCAAAGGCATCGTTCATCTTGGACACGTAATCGCGGGAGATAACGTTGTCGGCATCGAAGATAAAGTAGCCCTCAAACGTGTCGGGATACTCGTTGAGAATGCGATCGAAACCAAAGTCCATGACCCAGCTCTTGCCCTTTCGGGCCAGGTCATTGCGCTCGTAAACAATGGCACCGGCCTCGCGTGCGAGCTGAGCGGTGTTGTCGGTGCAGGCGTCGGCAACGACAAAGACCTCGATAAGCTCGGACGGATAGTCCTGGTCCTTGATGGAGCGTACGAGATTGGCAATTACGGCTTCCTCGTTATGCGCCGCGATAAAAAAGGCATAGCGATGGAGTTTTTTGGCCTTGGGAGGCGCGACCTCGCCACGAAGAGCGCCAATGACAAAGAAGACCACCTGGTACAGAAAGCAGACCGTGAGCAGCGTGACGACAATCTGGTTGAAGATCACGATGGGTGTGTTGGTTTGTAAAAAGGCGAGCATGCAGGCTCCCAGCAACGTGTAACGTAAACAATCGTATATCTTACCGCAGGCTTACCGAGTTCAAGAAACCACCTAATACTGGCTAGGCTTCGAGAAGACCGAGCTGCGGAACGATTTCATCTCCAACGGCCGTGCGACCGAGCGAGCGCGGAGCCAGATCGTCGAGAACCGCAGCGAGATCCCACGGCAACTCGTCACGGCACTCAATGCGCTTCCCTGTTACGGGATGATCGAACGCAACGCGCCAAGAATGCAGGAACTGCCTGGTCAGGCCCTGATCGGCACGCGCATCGCACTTGCCGTAGAGCGGATCGCCCACGCAGGCGTGGTTGATATGGCGCATATGCACGCGAATCTGATGTGTGCGGCCCGTAAACAGGTGGCACTCAACGAGCGTATAGCCGTCGTCAAAACGCGTGGAATCAAAGCGCTCGAGGACCTTAAAGGTCGTAATGGCCTGGCGCGCGAAAGGATCGTCAGAAACCGCCATCTTGACACGGTCGCGCGTCGATCGGGCAATACCGGTGTTAATGGTTCCCTCGTCCATGGCGATGTGCCCGTGGACAAGCGTGATATAGCGGCGGTCGAGTGTGCGCGTACGGATAAGATTTTGGAGCGCGCGCTGGGTGTCGTCGTCCTTTGCCGCAAGCATGAGACCCGAGGTATCGCGATCCAAACGATGCACGATACCGGGGCGATCCTCGCCCTGCACGGTGCCCAGATGGTCGATACCGCAGTGATAGACCAGGGCATTCGCGAGCGTACCGCTCTCATGACCATGCGCAGGATGGCACACCAGGCCACGCTGCTTGGAGAGCACAATGAGATAGTCGTCCTCATAGCGAATGTCGAGCGGGATGGCCTCGGGAATCACATCGGTGGGATCGTGCGGCTCAGGCAAATCGACCGAAATACGGTCGCCGGCTCTCACGGCGTACTTTTTAGACAGACAGGTCTCGCCATTGACACATACGGCACCGCCCTCAATCAGATGCGCGCAGGCAGAGCGCGTAGGGCAGCCGTCATTGGAGCCCAGATAGGCGTCAAGACGCTGACCAGCGCAATCGTCGGCAACGAGAATATGGATGTCGGCCATTAACGCTCATTCCTTTCGCGAATCTTGCGGGCACGCTCCCCACGCTGCTTGGCTTTGCGCTTGGCGCGTGCCTCATCACGGGCATTGAGCTCGGCAGTCGCATCGACTTCGCGGGCCGCAGGGCTCAAGAACATGTAGCCGATGAGGGCAAGCACGACGCCTACGGTGATGCCGATATCGGCCACGTTAAAGACGGGAAAGTCGATGAAGGTGGTGGCAATAAAATCGGTCACAAAGCCAAAAGTCAGACGGTCGATTGCGTTGCCAATGGCGCCGCCCGCAACCATCGCCATGCCCACGACCTCAAGATGGGCGAGCTGGGATGCACGGAGCAAGTACACGGCAATGGCGACAATGACCGCAAGCGCCAACACAGCGAAAGCGACGCCATGACCCTCGCCCATGCTAAAGGCGGCTCCGATATTGCGAACAAACACAAAATCGATCACACCGGGGATAACAGTCACATGCAAAGCGTCGCCCACGGCACGAACCGCAAGCTTGGTCAGCTGGTCAACAAGCAACACAACGAGCGCTACCCCACCAGCAACCCCCAACCGCCAACGCAAAGGCGGCGTCATATCCCCAGCACGACCCAAATCAATCCCCTACCCTCAAGATCATCGAATTACGTTTAATGCAAAGAACTATCTTATATTGCCATACGAAGAACGCACGACATATCCACCAACGCAAGCGAAATAACCAGCTAAAAAGGAAAGCGGCATTCCGAAAAACAGAATGCCGCTTGAATGTGACACAGGTAGTCAATGGAGACGTTCTTGTTTGACTAGTCATTTAAGAACGTCCCCAACGACTAGTTCAGCGCCTCCGCGCAGCGCTTGCAGATATGTGCGTGGCCGTTGTACTCGCCGACGGTGGTGCGGTAGTTCCAGCAACGGTCGCAGCACTCGCCCTCGGCAGCCTCGATGGCAACGGAAAGCTCCTCGCCCTGGGTCAGCTCAACATCAGAGACGATGTAGAACTCGGCCAGGTCGACGGCCTTGTCGCCGGTCAGTAGCGCGTACATCTCGGCGGGAACGACCGCCTTGACGCGGACCTGCTGGCTCTTAGTGAAGGTGCCGGCGGAGCGGGCATCCTCAAGGGCCTTGGTCACGGCGCTACGAAGCTCGAGCGAAGCCTCGAGCACGCCCTCAAACTCATTGGCCTCGTCGACAGTAATGGGCGACTTGTACCAATCGAGCAGCGCGGCGTACTTCTGGTGATCGACGCAGCCGGCGGGCGCATAGGCCATGGCCTCGTCGACCGTGTAGGACAGGATCGGCTGCAGGTCGCGCATGAGCATCGAGAAGAGCTCGGCAAGCACGGTCTGGGCGCTGCGGCGCTCGAGCGAGCCGGGCTTCTCGCAGTACAGACGGTCCTTCAGGGCGTCGAGGTACACGTTGGAGAGCTCGGTAACCACGAAGTCATAGAGTGCACGGTAGGCGCGCGGGAACTCGTAGCTGGCGTAGGCGTCGTCGACCTCGGCCTGGACCTGGGTCAGACGGGCAACCATGAGCTTGTCGAGCGGCAGCAGGTCGGCAAAGGCGACACCGTCGGTCTCGGGCTCAAACTGGCCCTCGAGCTCGGAGAGCAGGAAGCGCAACGTGTTGCGGAAACGACGGTAGGCATCGGACGTACGGGCGAGAATCTCGTGGTCGATGGAAACGTCAGAGCTGGTGTCGACCGAGGCGACCCACAGGCGGATGATGTCGGCGCCCATCTCGTCACAGACCTTGTTGGGGTCGATGACGTTGCCGAGCGACTTGGACATCTTGCGGCCCTGGCCGGCGAGCGTGAAGCCCTGCGAGACGACTGCCTTGTACGGAGCGTGGCCGTTGGCACCCACCGAGGTGAGCAGCGAGCTCTGGAACCAACCGCGGTGCTGGTCGGAGCCCTCGAGGTACACATCCGCCGGGTACTCCAGCTCGGGGCGATACTCGCAGACGGCCTTCCAGGAGACGCCGGAGTCCCACCACACGTCGAGGATGTCCTTATCGGCCTTGAGGTGATGGCCACCGCACTTGGGGCAGACGCAGGCCTCGCCCAGGTAGCTCTCGGGAGCGTCGGTGAACCAGGCGTCAGAGCCTTTCTCGTGGAAGAGCTTGATGACGGCGTCGAGCGTAGCGTCGTTCATGACCTTCTCGCCGCAGTCGGCGCAGGTGTAGCTGGGGATAGGCACGCCCCAGTTGCGCTGACGGCTGATGCACCAGTCGGGACGCTGCTCGACCATGGCGCCGATGCGGTTGGCCGCGTGGGCCGGATACCACTTGACGTTCTCACGGACCTCTTTGGCAGCCTGCTCGCGCAAACCGGTCTTGTCCATCGAGACAAACCACTGGTCGGTGGCACGGAAGAGCACCGGGTGCTTGCAGCGCCAGCAGTGCGGATAGCTGTGCGTGATCTTCTTCTCGAGAACCAGGGTGCCGCGCTCGCGCAGGAACTCGATGATTTGCGGGTTGGCCTCATCGGTATCCATACCGCTGAAGGGACCACCGGTGCCAAACTCCTCGCCGGTGTAGAACTTGCCGTCGTCATCAACCGGCATGCAGATGTCGGTGATGCCTTCCTTGAGGCAGGCGAAGTAGTCGTCCACGCCGTGGCCGGGCGAGTTGTGGACGATACCGGTACCGTCATCGACACCGACGTAGTCGGCCAGGAGCGCCACACCCTCAACACCGTCAAAGATCGGCTGCTTGTAGTGGATGTGGTGGAACGTCTCGGCGGGAACCACATAGGGCTCGCCGTCGACCATGACCGGGGTGTACTCCCAGCCAAACTCCTCGCAGCACTTGGGAGCCAGGTCCTCGAGCATGACCTCGGCACGGCCATCGTGCTCAACGGCGACATAGGCGGCGCCGGGCTTAAGGGAAACGGCCTGGTCAGAGGGGATGGTCCACGGCGTGGTCGTCCAGATGATAAAGTCGACCGGGCCGTCGAAGTTCTCGAGGCCGGCGGGCTTGGAAGTCATCTCGAAGCGCACGAAAATGGACGGGCTCGTCTCGTCGGAGTACTCGATCTCGGCCTCGGCCAGCGCGGTGTGGCAGTGCTTGCACCAGTGAACCGGCTTGTGACCGCGATAGATCATGCCCTTATCGAACATGGCCTTGAAGACCTCGATGTCGGCGGCGTCGTGCTGGTGATAGAGCGTCAGATACGGGTTGTCCCAGTCGCCAAGCACGCCCAAGCGACGGAAGCCCGCCTTCTGGAGCTCGATGTTCTCGACAGCGAACTCGTTGCAAAGCTCGCGGATCTTGGCCGTGGAGGTCTGGTTGAACTTCTCGGTGCCGAGCTTTTCCTCGACCTTGTGCTCGATCGGCTGACCGTGGCAGTCCCAACCGGGGACATAGGGAACTTCGCAGCCCTGCATCATCCAGTAACGGTTGATCATGTCCTTGGAGATCTTGTTCATGGCATGGCCGATGTGGATCGGACCGTTGGCGTACGGAGGACCGTCGTGCAGCACGAACTTCTTGTGACCCTCGTTCTTCTTCAGAACCTGCTCGTAGACCTTGTTGTCCTGCCAGTCCTTGAGTCGCTTGGGCTCAGACTTGGAAAGACCGGCACGCATGGGAAAACCGGTCTTGGGCAGATTCATCGTCTGCTTGTACTCGTTTGCCACGGTACCCCTTTCATGTCGTGGGCGCGCACGCCCGATGGGCACCAAAAAAGCGCCCGTCCCTGCAAGCTGGGACGAAGCGCCACAAAACGGGCTGCACGCCCGCAAAAGCTCTTCGCTTAACCACCCAGCTTAGATGCCCTCGCCCGCGTATTCGCGCGCTCGCATCCGTTACTCGGCTGGCCTGTATCGACGACCATCTCGGCGATGTCTACTAAGACGAACCTGCGCGGCACGTCCGTTGGGACCGCAGCTCCGGGGTGATTTTCATCGGTCGCATGCACGGGTTCTCAGCGCTCCCCACTCTCTGTAGCATGCGGACGGCCGACTACTCGTCCCCATCAACGCTTATGTGGAGTATGCTAGCACGTTCCGCGCCGGCGAAAAACCCTCAACACTGGTTTTATACGTTCGAAATTTCTCGCTATTATAGCCCTTCTCTAGGAGCAAAATACCTGAAAGCACTTTATCGAAAGAAAGAAGGTTGCCATGCGCACGATTGGAATGAGTGATTATACCGTTGGCGAGGAGTGCTTTACCGAGCTGCCCGCCGCACTGGCCGAGTACAGAGCGACCAAGGTTGCCATCATTGGCGGCAAACGTGCACTGGCTGCAGCGCTGCCGGGCATCGAGGCGGCACTTGAAGGTACCGATGTCGAGATTCTGGAGACGCGCGTCTACGGCACCAACAGCACGCGCGCCAATATTGCCAAGGTCGTGAACTCCCCCGCTTGCCAGCAGGCAGACGTGCTTATCGCCTGTGGCGGCGGCAAGGCACTCGACACCGTCAAGACGGCGGCCATCGAGCTCAAGAAGATCGTCTTTACCGTACCGACGATTTGCTCCAACTGCTCGGCCGCGACCGCCATTGCCGTTGTCTACAATGACGATGGCTCGCTCGAGGGCTATTCGTACCCCAACCGACCGGCGCACATCTTCATCAACCCCAAGATCATCGCCGAAGCTCCGGCGGAATACTTCTGGGCCGGCGTGGGCGATGCCCTGTCTAAGCAGCCTGAGGTCGAATACGCCACGAGCGCCGGTAATTTGGAGCACACCGCCGGTCTTGGCCTGGCACTCGCCCACACCTGCTCCGAGCCGCTGTTTACCTATGGCGTCCAGGGGCTTGAGGACGTGCACCAGGACCTGTCGAGCGAAGCCGTCAAGCAGATCGCGCTCGACATCGTGGTCAACACGGGCTATGTCTCGAACCTGACCAACCAAAACGATTACTACTACAACTCGAGCGTGGCGCACGCATTCTACAATGCGACGTGCAGCATTCCGCGCGAGGGAACCTATCTGCACGGGGAGGTCGTGAGCTTGGGCGTGCTCGTCCTGTTTGCCTATACGGGCGATACCGAGAACCTTGAGCGCTACGCCGCCTTTAACAAGCAGATGGGCCTGCCCGTGACGCTTGAGCAGGTCGGGCTTTCCGAGGCCGATATCCCTGCCCTGTGCGAATACGCGCACGCCACCAACGAGTGGAAGCAGGGCAACCCTGAGCCCTTCACCGACGAAAAGTTCGCCGCCGCCATCAAGGCCGCCAACGCCTACGGCCACGGCCTCTAGGCCAAGACCAAAACCACCACAAGGGGACAGCACCCTTGTGGTGGTTTTTTATTGCTCCAGTATGCTGGGATCGAATTCACTCGCCGGGATCACACGGTACCCATTGCGCAGGAGCAGGTCGACGAAAACGCCGTTGCCCGCTGTAAGGGTGCCACTGAATGTTCCGTCGTAGATGCGGCCTGCGCCACACGAGGGACTACGGTCCTGTAAGATGCACGCGGCGACCTCTTCCGGACCGCCCGCCTGCTCGCACATCGCGAGTGCTCGTTGGGCTCCTAGGCGGAATTCCCGGTCAACGGACACGCCCTCACAGGTACGAACCTCGCCGTTCACAATCTCGGACGGCTTACGCGGCGTGGGCAGGCCGCCAAAGACCTCGGGGCACACCAAGAGGACCTCGGTCCCTGTACGCTCGCAGGCCTCGACCAACGCGCGATGATAGTTGTCGAGCCCGTTATACTTGCAGCTCTCGCCCATCAAACAGGCACTCACCACGATCTTCATACATATCCCTCCCACGCAAAACGCCCCATTTGAGATAGGCACTCAAATGGGGCGATTGATACTGCGCAACCAGTATTACTGCTGCTTTGACATCAGCGGATTCTCGCGCGTGAGGAGATTCATGAACTCCTCGCCCGTGATCGTCTCCTTCTTGTACAGATAACGAGCCAGCTCGTGGAGCTTGAACTTGTTCTCCTTCAGGATCTGCAGGGCGCGGTCGTGCGCATCCTCGATCAGCTTGGCGACAATCGCGTCCACGCGCTCGGCCGTACCGGGGGCGCAGGTGAGCGACGTGTCCTGGTTAAGGTACGCATTCTGAACGGTACCGAGTGCCATCATGCCAAACTCATCGGACATACCAAAGCGCGTCACCATGTTACGGGCGAGCTTGGTGGCCTGCTCGATATCGTTGGCGGCGCCGGTCGTCATCTCACCAAAGATGAGCTCCTCGGCTGCACGGCCACCGCAATAGACGGCGAGCTTGTCCAGGACCTCCTGGCGCGTGGTCAGGAAGCGCTCATCCTCCTCGACCTGCATGGTGTAGCCCAGAGCACCGCTCGTGCGCGGCACGATGGTGATCTTCGTGACCGGTGCAGAGCCCTTCTGGCGGGCGGCAACGATGGCATGGCCGATCTCGTGGTAAGAAACAACCTGCTTCTCGTGGTCGGACAGTACCGTGGACTTACGCTGCTGGCCGGCGATGACGACCTCCACCGACTCCTCAAAATCGTCCTGCGTAGCGCGCTTGCGGCCCTCACGGACGGCACGCAGGGCGCCCTCGTTGATGATATTGGCCAGGTCGGCGCCCGAGGCACCGGGCGTGGCGCGGGCAATCGCGGTCAGGTCGATCGGCGGCTGCGTCTTCACGCTCTTGGCATGCAGCTCAAGAATGTTCTTGCGGCCAGTCAGGTCGGGCAGCTCAACGGGGATACGGCGGTCAAAACGACCGGGGCGCAACAGGGCCGGGTCAAGGCTGTCAGGGCGGTTGGTAGCAGCGAGAACGACAATACCCTTGTGGTTATCGAAGCCGTCCATCTCGGTCAGCAGCTGGTTGAGCGTCTGCTCGCGCTCGTCGTTGCCGCTAAAGCCGCCGCCGTCACGCTTTTTGCCGATGGTATCGATCTCGTCGATAAACACAATGCACGGGGCCTTTTCCTTGGCCTGCTTAAACAGGTCGCGCACCTTGGCGGCGCCACGGCCGACGAACATCTCGACGAACTCAGAACCCGAAATGCTAAAGAACGGAACACCAGCCTCGCCGGCAACAGCCTTGGCTAGCAGGGTCTTACCGGTACCCGGAGGGCCAACAAGGAGAGCACCGCGCGGCAGCTTGGCGCCAATCTCCTCGTAGCGCTGGGGCTTCTCCAGAAAGTCGACGACCTCCTTGAGGGACTCCTTGGCCTCTTCCTGGCCGGCGACATCCTTAAAGGTCACGCCCACGTCCTTGGAGGCGATCACGCGCGCGCCGGACTTGCCCAGTCCACCGCCGCCAAAGCCACCGCCGCCAAAGTTCATCGAAGGACCGTCATCACCCATGGCCTTCTTCATGCGGCGGTTGAGCCACCAGCCGATCAGGAAGAAAATCGCCATGGGAAGGATGAGCGTAAGCAGGTAGTAGGTCATCAAACCCGAGTTTTTATCGGGAACGACCGACTCCAGCGAAGCGCCAGACTCAAGCACGCGATCGGTAAAGCCCGCATCGTTCGGCACACCGGTCGTCTTATAGGCGATGTTCTCGTCCTCGCCCTTCTTGGTGTAATAAATCGAGTAATCGTCCGTGTTGTACTCGACCTTGTCGACACTCTTCTTATCGAGCGCTTTGACAAACGTCGAGTAATCGGTCTTCGTAATCTGCTGCGTGTGACCGATGTTGGGGAACAGAACGGTCGAGAGCACGAGGTAGACGACGAAGGCGATGAGCACGTAGAGGATCATATTCCGTCTACGCTTGTTGTCATCCATCTCCATCTGCTTAAACTCCATCTACTGGGGTTAATAATGCTTTCTAGAATACCCAACCCGGACGGCGATAAACCGACGCCGGGCACGAAAAGACAGAGATGGCATCACTGGAAGTCGGCAAGGTTCAAATCTATGCGGGCGACGGCAAGGGCAAGACGACGGCTGCGCTGGGGCCCGCGCTGCGTGCCACGGGCTATTGACTTAACGTGCTCATGCTTCAGTTTGCCAAGAAGCTGCACTGCGCCGAACATGATGCAGCACCTCGTTTAGGGCTACGCATCGTACAAGCCGCCCGCGACACACCCGAGGCTTGCGCCGCGCAGATCATGGAGCTCGCATGCGAGCAGATATCACAGGTCGACGTTCTGATTTTGGATGAACTCGGCGAGGCCATGCGCCGCGGCTTCGTGACGCGCGAGGATGTCGAAGCGCTGATCGCGATAAAGCCCGCCACCACGGAGCTCGTGCTCACCGGCCGGGGCCTGCTGCCCCTCGCGAACCTCGCCTAGCTTGTCACCGAAATGCGCCCCATCAAACACTACTTCGACGAAGGACTCCTAGCCCGCCAAGGCATCGAATACTAGCCATTGGGGACGTCCCGAATGGCTAGGCGGTGGCGCGGCCGAGCCAGTTGCCGCTGTGGTGGTAGATGGTAAACATCGTGGCCGTGATGAGCCAGGTTACGGGGTAGACCAGCAGTAGATGCTCGAGCGACGGATCGAAGGGCATGATCGCAAACACCCAGATCACCCTCAAGACAACGGTGCCAAAGATGGTGAGCATCATAGGCTGCAGACTCACGCCGGCACCGCGAATGGAGCCCGACGCGTTTTCGATAATAGAGAAGATCGCGTAGAACGGCGCGATGAAATGAAGAATCGTCGTGGTGTACGCCGAAATCGAAGCATCGTCGACAAACAAACGCGACAGCGGGCCCGAGAACACCAGGAGCACGGCAGACAGGCCACCAATGAGCATAAACGAAAGCACAAGCGACGTATGGTAACCCTTGCGCATGCGCTCGTAGTTGCGCGCGCCAAAGTTCTGCGCCGAGAACGTAGTGATCGATACGCCGAGCGCCTCGGTCACCATCCAGATAATGCCATCTAAGCGGCCCGAAAGACCCCACGCCGTGGTGACATCGGCACCAAACGAGTTGACCGACACCTGAATCAAAACGTTGGAAATCGAATACGCAGCAGACTGAAAGCCAAGCGGCAGACCACACGAGATCATGCTCTTACAAATGCCAGGATCAATGCCGAGTTTGGACAGCGAAAGCCGCCACGCACCCGGTGCGTGCATCATGCGAATCACGATCATCGTGGCGTTGGAGCAAATGGTCAGCGCCACCGCGATGCCGCAGCCCAGCGCCTCCATATGAAGCACGGCAACAAAGATGACATCCAGCACCGCATTAACAAGGCAGCCGGAAGCGATGATCACAGCAGGCCCGCGCGTGTCGCCCACGGCGCGTAGCAGTGCCGTTCCCATATTGAGCAGCAGCGCCGCAACCATGGCGGCAAAATAGCAACGAGCATAGGCCACGCCCTCGGCCAAAAGTTCATGCGGAGTGTTCATAAGTACCAGCATGGGCTCAACGAACACTATGCCAAGAATCGAGAAAACGATACCGCCCACCAGCGCGAGCGTCATGGCCGTATGGACCGAACGGCTCAGTCGCTCATCATCGTGCTGACCAAAATACTGACCGGTAATGACCGCGCAGCCGGCGCCGACGCCAACGCAAAAGCCAATGCAGAGCTCGGTGAGCACCATCGTAGCTTGAATGCCACCTAGCGCGAGCTTGCCGCCAAACTGACCGACGATATAGGTACCGATAAGCGTGTAGGCCTGCTGAAAAAACGAACTAAAAAAGATGGGAACGCACAGCGACAGCAATTGCTGCCAAATGACTCCTTGCGTTACATCGATAGCCGTAGATTTCTTAGCCACACGCCCTCCCCACACGCATACGTCAATCAGCAAAACAGCAATTTAAAACCAAAGCCAAAACCAGCTTAGCACCGACTGGCGGCGACCGAAACACCCCGAATTAGAGCACGGTGCGGAATAACTGCCTAGTGATACAAACCCGGCTGGTAGTGATACTCATTGCTCACGTGCGGGCATAGCTGCCAAAAGGCGACGGCGCTCGCCGCGGCCACGTTGAGCGAATCGACCCCGTGCGCCATCGGAATACGCACCGCGTGGTCACAGCCGGCAATGGTCTTGGCGCCCAAGCCGGCACCCTCGGTGCCCATAAAAATCGCCAAGCGATCAATCTTCTGCAGCACAGGATCATCAAGCGAAACAGAATCGTCCGTCAACGCCATAGCGGCACACGAAAAACCGGCATCGTGCAACGCGCTCAGACCATCATGCGGCCACACACGAGCCTCGCTGCCAATGCGCGTCCACGGCACCTGAAACACGGTGCCCATGCTCACGCGGGCCGAGCGACGGTACAGCGGGTCGCAGCACGTCGGGCTGACCAAAATACCGTCAACGTTCAATGCGGCAGCAGAGCGGAAAATCGCGCCAACATTGGTGTGGTCGACAATACCCTCGAGCACGCACACGCGCACCGGACGCTCCCCCGCCGCCTCGACGACGCCACCCAAGAACTCATCAACCGGAATCTGACGCGAGCGACGAAACGCCGCAAGCGCACCGCGCGTCACGTTAAAGCCCGTCAACTGCTCCATGAGCTCCATGGAGGCGACGAACACAGGAACAGGACCCGCGCCCTCGCGCACGACTAGGCGCTCAAACAGCGGCATCATCTGGTCGAGCCAGCGTTCGCCCAAAAGAAAGCTCACCGGCTCGTATCCGGCACGCACCGCGCGCTCAATAACCTTGGCACTCTCGGCGATAAAGATGCCCTTTTGCGGCTCTAGCACGCAGCGCAGCTCACGCTCGGTCAGTCGCACGTAGGCATCGAGCCGCTCGTCCTCGAGCGAATCAATTCGCAGAACCTCAACGGCATCAGTCATAGCAGCCTGCCCGCACCCTTCTTTACAGCACATCTATACCAAACGAGGCGACGCTAAGCGCCGCCCCATACATTCAATCAATCCGATAATACCGTTCACGCCAGGCGATTTACGCCTCAACGCGACGATACGTCACGAACTCATAATCGACACCCTCGTCGCCCTCGCCCGAGGCAATCGTGGCAACACCGCCACGCCACGCAATCTCCCATGCGGGATCGGCGTCCAAATCGGGAAAGTACGTGTCCACGGCATGAGTGCAATGGTTGTGCGTGACCTCGGCCTCGACGCAATACGGCAAAAACTGCCGATAGACATCGCCGCCACCAATCACCCAGGCAACGGGCTCATCGGCAACCGCGGCGAGCGCCTCGTCGATGCTATGGACCACGTCGACGCCCTGGGGCGCAAAATCCTCGTCACGCGTGAGCACGATATTGCGACGATTCTTGAGCGGACGCCCACCGGGAAAACTCAACAGGGTCTTGCGCCCCATAATAACCGGGCAACCTTTGGTGCACGCCACAAAATGGCGCATGTCGGCGCGATTGGACACCACCATGTCGCCCTCGCACCCAATGCCCCAATCCTCACACACGGCGACGATAGCAGATAGCTTACACGTCATGAGCACCACCTACACCGCAATGGGAATGTTCTTGACCTGCGGGCCGTGCTCATAGCCCTCCACAATCAGGTCGTCGGTCGTAAACGCATAGAAATCGTGCACGTCGGGGTTAAGCGTTACCTTAGGCGCCGCAAACTGCGGACGCTCGATAAGTTCGCGGACAATATCGACATGACGGTCGTAGATATGGGCGTCGGCGATCACATGCAGCAGCTCGCCGGGAATCATATCGATCGACTGCGCAACCATCATCAGCAAGATGGCGTACTGACACACATTCCAGTTGTTCGCGGCCAAAATGTCCTGGCTGCGCTGGTTGAGAATCATGTTGAGCGTCGGCTTGTCGTCCTGCGGGCGCTGCGTGACGTTATAGGTCACGCTGTACGCGCACGGATACAGGTGCATCTCGGACAGGTCGCTAAACACATACGTGTTGGTCATGATGCGGCGACTGTACGGTGTGTGCTTAAGATCGTACAGCACTCGGTCCATCTGGTCGAAATCGCCCTCGGCATAATGGCTCTTCTGGCCAATCTGGTACCCGTAGGCCTTGCCGATGGAGCCGGTCTCGTCGGCCCACTCATCCCAAATATGGCTGTTGAGGTCATGGACGTTATTGGACTTCTTTTGATAGATCCACAAAATCTCGTCCATCGCAGACTTAAGCGCCGTGCGGCGCAGGGTGAGCGCAGGGAACTCCTCGCGCAGGTCGTAGCGCGCCGTAACGCCAAAGTTTTTAATGGTATAGGCAGGGGTGCCGTCCTCCCACACCGGACGGACCTTTTGGCCCTCGGTGGTGGTGCCATGGTCCAGAATGTCGCGGCACATGGATACAAACTGTTGATCAGCTTTGCTCATTGACCCTCCTGTCAGTCGCCTATAAGCGATTTTTATTGTAGCCCAGGCGCGCAGTGTCGGATTGGACACTAGGGTAGGCACACGCAATGCACGGTAGCACGGCTCTGCATTCGCAAGCGGAACACCTTTGCCTTTTTCTGACATATGCCAAAAATAGCTTGTACGCTTCCGCATGCGCGCTATCCTATTACTGACATATGTCAGATTTGGAGAGTGTATGGCAGGAAGACGCGAAAAATTGCGCCGTGTTGGGATCATCCCCGAATATCGCGGTTTTACCCCCGATGGCCTGGCGAGCGGAGACGCTATCGATATGACAGTCGACGAGCTCGAGGTCCTGCGCCTATGCGACCTGGAAGGCCTCAATCAGGAGGAAGTCGCCCAGTGCATGGGTATTGCCCGCGCCACGGTGGCGGCAATCTGCAGCCGCGCGCATCGCAAGGTGGCAAACGCGCTGGTCAATGGACGGGCGATCGTCATCGAAGGCGGAAACATCGCGTACTCCCCCATCACCACGACAACGGCCGCATGGCCAGCAAAGGAGGTCGACACCATGAGGGTGGCAACCACGTACGACAACGGCAACATCTTTATGCACTTTGGCCGCAGCGAGCAGTTCAAGATCTACGACATTGAGGACGGCAAGGTGCTCAACGAGCAGGTCGTGGGCACCGGCGGCACCGGTCACGGCGCCCTAGCGGGTCTGCTCGCCAACGGCGGCGTGGACGCGCTCATCTGCGGCGGTATCGGCGGTGGCGCTATCAACGCGCTTGCACAAGCCGGCATCACGGTATACGCAGGTGCCCAGGGCAACTGCGACACTTGCGTCGAGGCACTTATCGCCGGCACGCTCGCACAGAACGGCGAGGCCACCTGCGACTGCCATGGACATGATCACGAGCACATCCACGAGCATGGCGAGTCCTGCGGCTGCCACGGTCACCACGACCATGACGGGCACGAAGGCTGCGGCTGTCACTAGCGGCAAGCACCTCGTCGAGAACGCGCTTCCACGCGTGCGACAACCAGCGAACAACCAGCGAACAAACGGCGAACAAACGGCGAACAAACGGCGAACAAACGGCGAACAAACGGCGAAGGCCGCCTGGAATACCATCCAGGCGGCCTTCGTCATACACGACTCAACTAGTCGTTACTTCTTGTTGCGCATCTGCGCTTCCATCTGGCGCAGCAGGTCCATATCGGACTTGGGGCCGCCCGTTCCCAGGCCACCCATACCGCCCAGACCCATGGCATCTAGGCCGGGAATATTGGGCATGCGCATCTTTTTGCCCTTCTTACCCTTTTTGCCCTTCTTGCCGCCGGCCTGTGCCTGATTGGCCATCGTGCGCATGCGGCCCATCATCTTGTTCATCTCGCCCCACTGCTTCATAAGGCTATTGACCTCGGTGGGGGTCACGCCGGCGCCCTTGGCAATGCGGGCACGGCGCTGGCCATTAATGATGGAGGGACGCAGACGCTCCTCCTTGGTCATCGACATGATAATGGCCTCGTTCTTATCGAAGATGCCCTCGTCCAGGTTGCCACCCATCTGGTTGAGCGCACGCTGGCCGCCGGGGAGCATGCCCAGGATGCCCTTCATGCCGCCCATCTTCTTGACGGCCTTCATCTGGTCGAGCATGTCGTTCATGGTGAAGCCCTCGCGCAGCATTCGCTCGGCAGCCTCGAGCTGCTCGGCGTCGGCCGCCTCCTGGGCCTTCTCGATAATGCCGACAACGTCGCCCATGCCAAGAATGCGCTTGGCCATACGATCGGGATAGAACGGCTCCAGCGAATCGGGCTTCTCGCCCATGCTCACGAACTTGATGGGCTTGCCGGTCACCTGGCGCACGGAAAGCGCGCCGCCGCCACGGGCATCGCCGTCGAGCTTGGAGATGATCACGCCGTCAAAGTCGGTGCGCTCGGCGAAGGTCGAGACGACGTTGACAATATCCTGGCCGGTCATGGCATCGACGACCATCAGCACCTGATCGGGCTTGACGGCCTTCTTGATGTCCACGGCCTCCTGCATCATCTGCTCGTCGATCTGCAGACGACCGGCGGTATCGACGATGACCACGTCGCGCAGGTGGTCGACGGCCTCCTGGATGGCGCCCTTGGCGATATCGACCGGGTGCTCGCCGTCACCGCGGAAGACCGGCACGCCGATCTCTCCGCCAAGCGTGGCCAGCTGGTCGGCAGCGGCAGGACGATAGACGTCGCACGCGGCGAGTAGCGGTGAGCGACCCTGCTTCTTGAGCAGATAAGCCAGCTTTACGGCTGCCGTAGTCTTACCGGAGCCCTGCAGGCCCACGAGCATGATGACATTGGGGATGCGGTTGCTAAAGACGAGCTTGCTCTCGGTGGAACCGAGCATCTCGGTGAGCTCGTCGAGCACGATCTTGACGACGTTTTGCGCCGGTGACAGCGACTCCATGACCTCGGCGGTCATGCAGCGCTCCTTGGTCTTGGCGACAAACTCCTTGACGACCTTAAAGTTGACGTCGGCCTCGAGCAACGCCATGCGAATGTCGCGCATGGCAGAGGTGATATCGGCCTCGGTCAGCTTACCCTTGCCGCGCAGGCGGTCAAATGTGTCGTTGAGGCGATCGCTCAGGGAATCAAACACTAGTCACTCCTTAATTGGACTCGCCCACCAGGGCGCGGCAGAAATCTTTGGCATTGAACTCCTGCAGGTCATCGACCTGCTCGCCCACGCCCACGCGCAGGATCGGGAGCTTGAGTTTCTCGGCCACGGCCATGGCGATACCGCCCTTAGCCGTGCCGTCGAGCTTAGTCATGATAATACCGTCCAGGCCCAGCGCCTCGTTAAACTCGAGCGCCTGGTTCAGACCGTTTTGGCCCGTCGCGGCGTCAATCACAAGCACGACCGAAACCGGCATGGGACCGGCGGCCATATTGGCGGCGCGCTTACGGGTCACATTGACCACCTTGGCGAGCTCGCGCATGAGCTCAGGGCTCGTGTGCAGACGGCCGGCGGTATCGATGAGCACCAGGTCACTGCCGCGCTTATCGGCCTCGTCGAGCACGTCATAGCACACGCTCGCCGGATCGGAGCCGCGGTCACGCTTGATAACCGGTACGCCGGCACGCTGCCCCCACACATCGAGCTGCTCGATGGCGGCGGCGCGGAAGGTGTCGGCCGAACCGATCACCACGTTCTTGCCGCGGGCAGCCATGGCGCTCGCGATCTTACCGACCGTCGTGGTCTTGCCGGCACCGTTAATGCCCACAAACAGCACGCAGCTCGGCGTATCGGAAAACGGATCTCGCTCGATGGGCACAAAGTGCTGCTCAAGCTGCTCGGCCAGGGCACGGCGAAGCTGCGGAGCGGTCTTGAGGTTCTTCTTGGCCGCGGCATCGCGCAGGTCATCGGAGACCTTGATAGCGACCTCGGCGCCCATGTCACCCATGACGAGGGTGTCCTCCAGGTCCTCCCAAAAATCCTCGTCGACCTCGCCGCCAAAGTAGAAGACCTCGTTGAGGGCCTCGCGGCTGCGCTCAAGTCCGCGCGAGAGAGCATCGAAGAATCCCATTATGCATTCACGACCTTTCCGGTTTCGCGATCGAGTTTTTGCGAGACGACGCGACTGACGCCGTCGGCTTGCATCGAGACGCCATAGAGGACGTCAGCGTCCTCCATAGTACGGCGCTGATGCGAGATAACCAAGAGCTGCGTATCGGAACGCAACACATCGAGCGCGCCGATGAGCTTGGACAGGTTGGCGTCATCGAGCGCCGCCTCGACCTCGTCCAGCACATAGAACGGCACCGTGCGCGTGCGATACACGGCAAAGAGCAGGGCGAGCGCCGTCAGACTCTTCTCGCCGCCCGACATGAGCATCATCTTGGTGATGCGCTTGCCGCGCGGCTGCGCCACGACCTCGATACCCGTCTCGGCAGGATGCTCGGGATCGGTCATCTCCAGATGAGCCTGGCCGCCCGGGAAGAGCATAGCGAAGATCTCGCGGAAGTTCGCGTCGACCTTCTCAAACGTCACCAGGAACGCCTTGCGCATCTTGCGGTCGATGGCCACCGTGATCTTGGTGAGCGCCTTGCGCGCGCTCTCCAGATCGGCCAGCTGCTCCTCGATGTAGTCGGCGCGGCGCTTGAGCTGCTCGTACTCCTCCATGGCAACTTGGTTAACGGGACCAAGGTTGTTGATCTGGCGCACAAGCTGGTTGAGCTCGCGCTCGGCGGCGTCGCGGTCGGTGGGAGCCGGAAGCATGAGCGCTTCCTCGAGCACCGTGGTGCCATCGGCGGTAATGGCCTTAATGGCGGCCTCTACCTGCACCTCGAGCTTACCACGCGCGACCTTGAACTCGTTTTGCGTGGCGGAGGCGGTATCGACCCGCTCCTTAGCGCGGGCAACCTCCGCCTTGGCATCCTCGATGGTCTTCTTGAGCGAAGCGGAGTCCGCCTCCTCCAGAGAGGCCTGGTCACGCAAGCGCGCTGCCCAATCCGATGCGCGCTCCAGCAGGGCCGAATAGCGCTCGTGCATGGGGTCGACGCGCAGACGCAGCAGCTCGAGTGAGCGCGAGGCCTGGCGTGTTCCGCGGATACGACGGTCGATGCCCTCAAGACGATGCTCCAGGTCGGGCACGCGACCCTTCAGCGAACGCAGGCGCTCGCTCGTCTGGGCTAGGCGAACCTTGGCGTCGGCGAGCTTGCCGGCGGCCTCGGAATCGTCACGGCGAACGCGGTCGAGTTCGTCGTTGGCCTCGGCAATCTGCAAGCTCAGATCGCTTGCCTGCGCGCGGGCCTCGTCACGCGAACGGGTGAGCTCATCAACCCGCGGGCGCGCAGCGCGAACGGCTTCGGAGGCCTGCTCGCGACGCTTGGAGATGCGCACGCGCTCGACCTCGGCATTGTTGGCGCTTTGCTCCAAGCGGCCGATCTCGGAGAGCAGCGAGCGGCGCTCGCCCTCAAGACGGGCGATCTCGCCGGCGGCATCGTCCTCAGCGGCACGCGCTTCCTCAACGGCCGCGTTGGCCTCGACGACCCGATCCGACACATGCTCAAACACAGCGGCCAAATCGGGCTCAAGCCCCTCCAGCTCGCGAATGCGACGCTTACGCTCCAGAGCACCCGACGCCTCGCCGGCATCGAGGCCCACACGCACCAGGCCGCCGCAGGCGACGCGGGCGCCATCGGGGGTCACGTAAGTCACGCCGTCAACGACCGGCGCCGAAAGCGCGGCAGAAAGATCGTCCACGACGTAATAGCCGCCGAGCAGCGCCTCGACGACGGGTCCGTAGCCTGCGCGCACGGACAGACGATCAACCAGACGGGTACCGGAGGCGCCCACAGCGGCGGTAGAGCCGCTCACGCCGCGCGCCACCAGCAGTGCCTCGCCCGAGGCCTTATTTTGGTCCAGAGCCGCACGACCGGCACGCTCAAGCGTGGCGGCGTCATCAAACAAAAGAGCATCGATATCGCCGGCAAGCAGCTGCTCGACCAGGCCTTCGAGCTCACGAGGAGCCTCGAGCACGTCGCCCAAACGACCCGAGACATCATCGCCCAGCGCACCCATCAGACGGCTCACGAGCGGCGAGCTGTCGGCCATGCGGGCATCGAGTTTCTTTTGGCTGGCAAGCTCCGAGCGCACCTCGGATAACTTGTTGCGTGCCTCGCTCTCGCGGGCACGCAGGTCCTTCAGGGCCGCGCGTGCCGTCTCGGTGGCCTCACGCGCATCAACCTGAGCCTGGCGCGCTTCCTCAAGAGCGCCCTCAAGCTCCTCGGCGCGGTTGCGACGGCTCTCGAGCGAGGCCGTGACCTCCTCGAGCTGCTCGTCAATCTGCTCCAGGCGCGAGGCATACATGTTGTCCTCGACCTCGGCATTGCTCAAGGAATCCTTCACCTTGGCGAGCTCAAGCGCGGCGTTATCAGCCACACGCTGCACATCGCGCTGCTCACGCGTAAGCTGCGAAATCTGATTGTCGAGCGCCACGCGCCGCTCGTGGAGCTCAGCGGCGGCAGGACCAGCGGCGTCAACGTCCTCCTGGGCCTGCATATGCGCACCGGTCACTTCCTCAAGCTGCGCACGCGCGTCCTCGAGCTCCTCGACCACGCGACGACGCTGATGCTCGGAGCTCGAAATCTGACCGCGCATGTCAGACAGGCGCGACACCATGTTGTGGCCCTTTTCCTCGAGCAGGCGCATGTCGGAGTTAATGCGGCCGACCACATCTTGCATATGACGGCGTTGCTCGCCCAGGTCGCCCACAAACAGGCCCTTTTCCTCAAGCATAACCTGGAGCTTCTCGAGCTCGCGCTCCTTTTCGCTCATGCGGTACTGCGCAAGCTCCAGCTCGGCAGCACCTTCCTTGGAGCGGCTCTCCAGGTCGTTCCACTGCGACTGCAGCGAACGAAGCTCATCGACAGCCAGCATCTGCGTAAGCTCGTTCGCGCGCGAGGACAGCTCTTTGTACTTGCGCGCGCGATCGACCTGACGCTCCAGCGGTCGCAGCTGACGGGCGATTTCCTTATTGATGTCGCGGGCACGCGTCAGGTGCTCGTCCATCGACTTAATCTTTTTGAGCGCACGCTCCTTGCGGCGCTTGTGCTTGGAAATGCCGGCGGCCTCCTCGATGAGGGCGCGACGCTCCTCGGGGCGGCTCTGCAAAATGGCGTCGAGCTTGCCCTGGCTGATGATGGAATGCGTATCCTTGCCCAGGCCCGAATCGTGCAGGATGTCCTGAATGTCCATCAGGCGGCACGGACTCGAGTTGATGAGGTACTCGCTTTCGCCCGAGCGATACATGCGACGGGTGATGGCGACCTCGTCAAAGTCGACGGGCAACATATGGTCCGAGTTATCGAGCACCAGCGTGACCTCGGCGACACCCACCGGCTTGCGCGCCGACGAGCCCGAGAAGATGACATCCTCCATGGCCTGGCCGCGCAGCTGCTTGGCGCTCTGCTCGCCCAGGACCCACAGAATCGAGTCAGAGATGTTCGATTTTCCCGAGCCGTTTGGACCGACGATGACGGTCAGGCCCGGCTCAAACGTCATATGGGCGCGGTCGGCAAACGACTTGAACCCTTTGAGCGTGAGGGACTTGAGATACACGGTTCCTCGCTTACACGTGCTTCTTGTTCAGAATCACGCCGTTGGTGGTGTAACCCATGCGGTCGAGCGCTTCGAGCGCGGCAGCTCCCTCGGCTTCCTTCTTTGAGGAGCCGGAGCCGCGACCCTGGCGAATACCATCGATCAAAACCACAGCGGTAAAGGTGGGCGCATGCGCCGGGCCCTCGGAGCCAACGAGCTTGTACGCCGGAGGTTCGTGACCGTCGGCTTGCACGCACTCCTGCAAAAACGACTTGGGGTTCGCAGGATGCTCGGCACGCTCGGAAGCCAAATGCGGCTTAAGCGTACGGTGAATGAACTCCGCCGCAACGTCCCAGCCGGCATCCAGGTACAGCGCGCCCACGAGCGACTCATAGACGTTCTCGAGGGCCGAATGCAGGCCGCGCGCACCGGTACCGGTCTCGGAGGCACCAAAGATGATGATGTCGTCGATGCCCAGCTCGTGAGAAACCTCGGACAGCGTAGCGCCCGAGACAAGCGACACCTTCAAGCGCGTGAGCTTGCCCTCGTCAAACTCCGGATAGGACTCAAACAGGGAGCGTGCGACCACAGCGCCCAAAATGGAATCGCCCAAGAACTCAAGGCGCTCATAGCTGGCAGAAACCGGCTGGCCCTCGACTGCCGAGGGATGCGTAAGCGCCGCGCGCAGCAGCACCTTATTGTTGAACTCGTGGCCCAGGATTTCCTGGGCGCGCGTAAGTCGGTCGGATAAAGCCAAGACTTAAGCCTCCTTGGCAGCTTCGATAGCGTCGACGGCGTCGGCGACAGAGTTGAGCGAGAGCAGGGTCTCGTCATCGATCTCGAGGTTGAACTCGTCCTCGATAGCCGTAACCAGCTGCAGGCGCTCGAGCGAGTTGGCATCGAGGTCGTCAAAGGTGGTCTCCTCGCTAATTTCGGCAACATCGACGCCCAGAACGTCAGCAGCGACCTCGGCGATCTTGTCGAAGATTTCGGAGCGGTCCATAGCGCTTCCTCTCATAGTGCATGAATACCAAAAGAATGGTACCGCCCGGGCGGTACCAAGACACGGTTCTGATTCTACCCCACGACGTGCACCGCGAAGCACATAACAGCGCTCTAACTCGCTCTTATAAAACGATACCGTCCATAGAGTTGGCGACATTCTCGACCAGCCCGGCGCGCACGGCTTCGGCCGCCGCGAGCGTACCGTTTTTGACAGCCTCGACCGAGGTGGCACCATGGCCGATCAGGACCACGCCGCGCAGGCCCAAAAGAATCGCGCCGCCCTTGGCGTCGCCCGAAAGTTTGGCTTTAATCTCGCGCATCTGCTTTTTGATGAGCAGCGCGGCAATCTTGGTGCCGAGCGAAGACATAAAGACACCCTTGAGCTCCTGCAGCAAAAACTTGGCAGCGCCCTCGGTGGCCTTGAGCGCAATATTGCCCGACATACCATCGGCAACGACGACATCGAAGTTGCCTGAGGTGAGGTCGGTGCCCTCGCAGTTACCAACAAAGCCGGGAACGGCGGCCTTCATAGCAGGGAAACAGGCCTTGGTAAAGTTAGAACCCTTCTCGTCCTCGGTGCCGTTGGCAAGCAGGCCCACGCGAGGATGCTCGATGCCCAGGACGACGCGGGCATAGGCGCTGCCCATCTGGGCAAAACGCACCATATCGTCAACCTCGACATCGGGGTTGGCACCCATGTCGCACAGCACCGTCAGACCGCCGGCGCGATTGGGCAGCGCATTGGTCAGACAGGGGCGCACCGGCTGCTTCTTGCCTTCGGCCTGATACCTAAACGGCGTCACGTAGGCGGTGGCAGCGGCGGTCATGGCACCGGTCGAGCCGGCGGAGAAGAACGCATCCGCGTTGCCCTTCTTAATGGCGCGGCAAGAAAGCACGATCGACGACTTACGCTTGGTCATCACGGCGCGAATGGGATCGTCATCCATGGCGATAACGTCAGGTGCCTCAAGGGCCTCAACACGTGCATGGGAAGCTGCAAAGGGATTGACGATTTCGGCCGGGCCAGCCGCCAAGACCTCGATATCGGGATCGGCGGCAAGCGCAGCCTCGATACCATCGAGAACAACCTGAGGTTTCTCGTCTCCGCCCACAACGTCTACACAAACGCGAACGTTACTCATATACATGCTCCTTATACAAAAATGGCCGACTCATTGAGCCGGCCATTGTGGTTCCAGTTGGAACGGCATCGCATCCAGAGTATACAGTTACTCGGTAACGATAACCTCGCGGTCCTTGTAGAAACCGCAGCTGGGGCACACGTGGTGCGGGAGCTTGACAGCGCCGCAACGGGGGCACGTGGACTGAGCCGCAGCCGAGATCTTCATGTTGGCGGAACGGCGGGTGTGAGTGCGGATACGACCCTGCTTTTGTTTAGGTACGGGCATAGTGACCTTCCTTATGAACTATCCAGTGTGGCAATTACGCGCAAGTAGCGATACTACCACAGTTTTACTCGTCAAGCTTGAGATTCTTCAATGCTGCAAATGGATTTTCCGTGGCAGCGGCCCATTCGGCCTCTGCTTGAGCGGCGCAATCGCATTGCTCGACGTTGAGATTGATGCCGCATGTGGGGCACAGGCCGCGACAATCGGGCTTGCACAGGACAACGAACGGCGTGTCCATGACGACCGCGTCGTTGATGGGCTCACCCAGATCGACGATGCGATCCTCGCCCAGTAACTCGTAGCCGTCCTCGTAAGCCTCGGGGTCCTCGGGCTCGTTAAAGAGATAGAATTCCTCAATCTCACCGGCAATATCAAACGAAGCGGGCTCAAGGCAACGGTCGCACTCACCGGTCGCGTGCGCGCGGACCATACCCGTAAGCAGGACACCGGTGCCGGCATTGGTAAAGACCACGTCGTAGTCAATTCCGTCCTGCAGCTGGTACTCCTTCTCGCCCACCGTATAGGTGGCGACATCGACCTTACCGGTCAGCGGATACGAGTCTCCGGGAAACTCAAGCTGCTCGGAAAGATCGACGGTAACGCTCGGGAACTCAGCCATTACCACTGACCATTCTGCTGGGCGGCACCCTCGTTGAGCTGCTGACGGCAACGGGTGACGGTGCCGGTCAGGCTCTTGAGGTTCTCCTCGAGGTGCGTAAAGACCTGCTCGGCGTAATCTTCGGCGGCATAGCGCGTCTCGCGCTCATACTGCTGGGCACGGTCGCGAATGTCGTCGGCCTGCTGCTGCGCTAAGCGGACAATCTCCTGCTCACCGGCAATGGTGAGGGCCTGCTGCTGAGCATCGGCAATGATGGAATCGGCCTGAGCGGCGGCGGAAGCCATAAGCTCCTCGCGCTCCTTGAGGATACGGCGGGACTTCTGCCATTCCTCGGGATAGCTCATGCGGATCTCGTCGAGGATGTTAAAGAAGACGTCGGCGTCGATAACCTTCATCTGGGCGTTCTTGCCGAACGGCGTCTTAGCCTCTTCGATGAGCCCCTCGAGCTCGTCGACAAGACTCACGATCCTGTCGCCAGGAAAATTCTCGCCCGGCATCCGGTCTCCTTTCATAGGTAACATATCATCGTGTTAGTTTACCACATGCCACCAGGCATTAAAAAACGTCACGAAAAGCGATGTTTGAGCGCCTTGACCACATTGGGCGGAACAAAATTAGAGACGTCGCTACCGAGCGATGCAATCTGGCGAACCACCGAGCTCGAGATATAGCCGTACTGCGGCGCACTCATGACAAAGATGGACTCCAGCTCGTTGTCCAGGCGGTAGTTGAGGTCGGCCTGCTGCAGCTCGTACTCAAAGTCGGTCATGGCACGCAGGCCCTTGACCACGGCCCCTGCTCCCTGTTCGCGGGCAAAATCGACCAAGAGGCCGGTGAAGGGCAGCACCTCGACGCCGTCAATATCACCGAGCGCCTCACGGGCCAGCGCCACGCGCTCGTCGAGCATAAACGTGGTGCCGACGCCGTTTTTGCCCTGCGACTCGGCAACGGCCACGATCACGCTGGGAAAGATGCGGCGGGCGCGGCGAATCACGTCGATATGGCCAAACGTGATGGGATCAAAGGTGCCCGGGACGATCACGCGGTTGATGGTGTCATTCATGGGCGTCCTCCTGAAACGTCGTGGCATCGTTGTTATCGGCATCGGTGACGGCACTATCGTCCTCACCGTCGTCATCGCCGACCCAACGAAGCAGGTCGACCGAGGTAATGCCGTAGCGCTTCTCACGTACAGTCTCAAAGCCTGCCGGATGCGCGCCCGCATCGGCGGAGGCATGCTCAAACAGGGCATAAGCGCCAGGCGCAAGCAGACCCTGCTGAGCCAGGTTCTGCAGCATTTCCTCGACCGGCTCGGCACCAAAAGCATAGGGCGGGTCGAGCAGGACCAAATCAAAGGGGCCGCCCGGTACACGACCGCGCGAGGCACTTGCCAGCATGTCGCCCGTGACCACACGCCAACGCGCACGGTCACGGCAGAGCGACTCGATATTCTTGGTAATGAGCCGCGCGGCGTTGCGATCGATCTCAAACGTCGTGAGCGAGCGGGCCCCACGAGAGAGCATCTCTAACCCTAAGGCACCGGAGCCGCCAAAGGCGTCCAGCACACGAACCTCGTCCAAATCGAAATCGAATGCCGACATGACCATAGATGCGCACGCCTCGCGCACGCGATCAGTCGTGGGGCGGGTGACATCGCGACCACGGGGCTCCTCGATCTTACGACCGCGCCATTCGCCGCCGATGATTCTCATCCTCCGCTGACCTCCTTAAAGATATGTCGATAACGCATGGCGACCGCCTCGCGCAAGGGACGCGTCGCCACAGAGTCAAGGTTGCAAGCATACCGCAAGAGCTCGACCGCGTCCAAATGGGCCCATTCGATAAGGTCCTCATCGGCATCCAGGTCCACAAAGCGCAAGGTCACGCCACCGTGCTGACGGTACCCCAGGATTTCGCCCTCGTGACGCAGACGCAGGTCCATCTGGGCAAGCGTAAAACCATCCGAGGTCTTTTCGAGCGACTGGAGACGGTCTTGTGCCGCCGAGGCGCCGCCATTGCCCTTGGAGTGCGTCATGACCAGGCACGTGCCCGACACGCTGCCGCGGCCCACGCGACCGCGTAGCTGATGCAGCGCCGCCAAGCCAAACCGCTCACCGTTCTCGATGACCATGACGGTGGCGTTGGGCACGTCGACGCCCACCTCGACCACCGTAGTCGAGACGAGCACGTCAATCTCGCCACGCTTGAAGGCGTCGATCACGCGATCCTTCTCCCCCGCTGGCATACGGCCGTGAAGGCGCTCGATGGCAAGACCCGGCAACGCCAGACGCAGGCGATCGAGCTCGGTCGCCGTATCGTGCAGCGGCACAGGCACGGTCACGCGGCCCTCGTCGTCGCGGGCGATACCGGGCACGTCTTCAAGCTCATCGGCCGAGTCACTCGGCTCCACGAGCGGGCAAATCACGTAGGCCTGCTGACCCTTTTCCTGCGCCTCGCGGATGGCGCCATAGGCGAGGTCGCGGCTCGACTCGGTGAGCACGCGTGTCGTCACGCCAGCGCCAGGGACGGGCCGATGGCGGATGATACTCGTGTCCAGATCGCCGTAGACCGAAAGCGCCAGCGTACGCGGGATCGGTGTCGCCGTCATAACGAGCAGGTCCGCACCGGGGCCCTTCGCGCGTAGGGCGTTGCGTTGGCCAACGCCAAACCGGTGCTGCTCGTCGATGACGACAAGCGACAGATGATTGAACGCAACGTTATCCGAAAGCACCGCGTGGGTTCCAAAGAGGACGTCGAGCTCGCCCGATTCAAGCTGGGCATGGATCTGCTCGCGCTCTGAGGCCGGCGTGGCACCCGTCAGAAGCGCCCAGGATATGCCCGCCTGCGAGAGCAGAGGGCCGGTCTTATCGGCATATTGGCGCGCCAACACGCCCGTGGGCGCCATAACGCAGGCCTGCGTACCGCTATCGGCAGCCACAGCCAGAGCGCAGGCGGCAACGGCGGTCTTACCGGTACCGACATCGCCCAGCAGCAGGCGGTTCATCACGCGCCCACCATCGCACATATCGCGCAGGATATCTTGGAACGCGGTCTCCTGCTCGTCGCTCAGCGAAAACGGCAGGGCTTGCTTAAGCGCGGCCAGGTGCTCGCCCGCGGTGTGGGCATAGGGAACCACATCGACCAGGCCGCCGACGTTGCGCAGGCGCAGCGCCAGCTGCAGGTAGAGGCACTCCTCGTAGGCAAGCCGTGCGCGCGCGATATCGCGCTCTGCCATACTCGATGGAAAGTGGATCGAACGCAACGCGCGGGCATTGCTCATGAGCTTCCGCTTTGCGCGCAGCGGCGCGGGAATCGGATCGAACGGATTGCCGACGACCTCGAGCGCGCCGCTTACGATGCGGCGCATCCACGCCTGGCTCACGCCATCGCTCACGTAATGGACCGGCAGGATGGTGCCCGCAGCACGCCCGTCATCGAGCTTTTCAAAGTGCGGCGAGGCCATCTGCTTAAAACCGTAGTCAAACTCGACCTTGCCCATCACGGCCAGGCGGTCGCCCTGTTTAAGCTGCTGGGCAATCCAGGGCTGGCGGAAAAAGGCGACCTGCAACACGCCCGTCTCGTCCACCAGCGATACCTCGGTCACCTGCATGCGCGGACGCGGCTGCTTTTGGACGATGCGGTCGACCGTGGCGATGATGGTGCACACGGTACCGATGGGCGCCATCTCGATGGACCACGAACGGGTAAAGTCGAGGTATCGATGAGGGATATGGAGAAGGAGGTCCCCCACCGTCCTAATTCCCAGACGGCGAAGGGCCTCCTCACGTTTACCCGAAACATATTTGAGTCGCGCGATATCCTCGTCGAGCGCATTGCTCTGGGCAAAGCGCTCCGAGACGCGCGGCACGGAGCAGAGCTCGGACATGGGCAGATGCCTACTCGATCGAGAAGATCACGGGATAGAGCGGCTGCTCGCCACGATGGGCGTCAATCTCCAAGTCGGGCTGAGCTTCCTCGATGGCGTCGACGATCTCCTGGAAGGCCTCATCGGACAGCTCCTCGCCGGCCAGAATCGTCAGCGCGTCGCCCTCCTCTTCCTCCTGCATGCGGTTGATGCAGTCGAGCGTGACCTGCTTCACGTCGGAGCCGACCACGTCGATGGAGCCGGCGATGATACCCATGACGTCACCGGAGTGAATCGGCGAGCCGTCAGAGGCACTAGAGTCGCGCACGGCGCGGGTGACCTCGCCATCGCGGACCTCGCTGATGGCGTCGACCATGGCGGCGACGGCATCCTCGAGCTCGGAATCGGGCAGGACTGCGAACAGCGCGGAGAAGGCCTGCGGGACGGTCTTGGTGGGAACGACGGCGACCTTCTTGTCGGTGCAGGCTGAGGCAGCAGCCTCAGCGGCCATGCGGATGTTGCCGTTGTTGGGCAAGATGATGACCGAGGTCGCGTTGACCTGGTCCACCGCGCCCAGCAGGTCGGCGGTCGAGGGATTCATAGTCTGGCCACCGGAGACGACCACGTCGACGCCAAGGGACTTGAGGATGTCGGCCTCGCCGGAACCGGCGGCAACGGCGACAAAGCCCAGCGCCTTGGCGGGCTCGGCGGCCTTTTCCTGATCCTCGTGGATCTTAGCGGTACGGTCGTGGGCCTCCATCTCCATGTTGTGGATAAAGACCTCATAGATCTGACCGAGCTGCAGCATGTGCTCGAGCACCAGGTTGGGGGTATTGGAGTGCACATGGATCTTGTAGTCGGGATAGGCGCCCACGAGCAGCTCACAGTCGCCCATGGAGCCTAGGAACTTAAGGCATTCGTCCTCGTCAAACGGGGCGTCGGCCTTAAAGAGAAACTCGTTGCAGTAGCGGAACTCCGAGCCCTCCCAGTCGTCGTTAGCCTCGATCTCAACGCGGCCAAGAGCGGCATCGCGGGCAGAGCCGGCGGAGTCAAACGTAGCGGAGAAATCCTCGACAACGGTGCTGCGACCAAGCGCGGCGGCAACAAAGTTCTCCAGGAAGATGGCAAAGCCGAAGGCGCCTGAGTCGACCACGCCGTTCTCTTTGAGGACGGGCAGCAAGTCGGGCGTGCGGGCGACGGACTGGTACGCCTCGACGACGATAGCATCGAGCGCATCCTCGGCCGAGAACTTCTTCTTCTCGCACTCATCGGCCTTGGTCGAGACATCGCGCAGGACCGTGAGGATCGTGCCCTCGATGGGCTTGCGGACAGCCTGGAAGGCGACCTTGACGGCACGACGGAAGGCGAAGGCAATGTTGGCGGACGTAATAGGCTCGTCGGCAGAGACAAGGCCCTCGGCCACGCCGCGAAGAATCTGCGAGGTAATAACGCCGGAGTTACCGCGAGCGCCCATGAGAGAGCCGTGGGTGATGGCACCGGCGATGGCCTCCATATCGGCATCGGCGGGAAGGGCAGAGAGCTCCTTGGTCACCGAGGCGAGCGTGAGCGACATGTTGGTGCCGGTATCACCATCGGGTACGGGGAAGACGTTGAGCTTGTTGATCTCCTCGGCCTTGTCGGAAACGGCAGCCGCAGCGATCGGAAAACAGGTGCGAATGGTCTTTGCAATCATGGGTATTTGAATCTCCGTTTTCGGATGCTAGTTCAGACGGCTCTTGAGCGCGTCGATATGGATGCCGATCTTAAGGCTGGCGGGATCGATCTGGGCGATCTCCTGCAGGGTGAAGGCAACGGAGCTCGAAAGATTGTGGCAGACGGACTTCATGTTGACGCCGTTCTCGAGCACGACGTGAAGATCGACCGTAAGGCCGTTCTCGTCGGCGGAGACAAGCACGCCCTTGCGGAGGCGCTGACCGGCAAGCAGGCGCACGCTCTCGGCGCCCTGGAGCTGCTCAGCCATACCGACAACGCCATAGCACGTCATCGCGGCATAACCGGCAATATCGGCAATAACGTCGTTCGAGACGCTCAGGCTGCCGTTAATGGTCTCAGACACAAGAATCTCCTTTTCTTGGTGCTCGCGGCACCATGTCGTGGGAGCAATCATTGCAATATTCTACAACGACCGCGGCATGTTGAGGTGGCGGGCCTCGGGATTACATCCTCGACACGAAATGTTGATATGGTAACGTTCGCGAACGGCGATCGCGGCATGAAAAAACCCGCCGCATAAGCGACGGGTTTTACAACCTGGCTCCCCGGGTAGGACTCGAACCTACAACAGCGCGGTTAACAGCCGCGTGCTCTACCATTGAGCTACCGAGGAATTTAAAGCCCAACGGAAAGGGCTGGAAAATTCTGGCTCCCCGGGTAGGACTCGAACCTACAACAGCGCGGTTAACAGCCGCGTGCTCTACCATTGAGCTACCGAGGAATAGGTGCGTGCTCTCAAGCAACGAAGTTTATTATACGGACGAATCAGCTCAGGGCAAGAACTTTTTTAAGAAATTTTCCGACCCAGTCATTGGGTGTTCCTATAGTTTTGTCAACCGTCGGGGCTACTCCCGGTAGGGCACCCGGTCGCGCATCACGGCGTATATCGCCCTGAGCCGCTTCCTCGCGACGGC